>DATBHS010000012.1:0-12721 GCA_036557345.1 Bryobacteraceae bacterium | reverse complement strand
GCTTGGGCATGGCTTTTCGGAATGAATAACCCGGCTAATAGGCACAAGGTCGCCGGGGCTATGAAGAACTTCATCGATATTCCTTCCCGCTCGTCACATCTTACACTCGCTCGCTTAAGGATTACTTCACCTTACGAGGCTGGCTGCGTTGCCACTGAGCTTCAGCTCCTTCACCGGGGAAAGGCCAGTTCTTCTCCAAAAGCAACTGGTTTTCACGTACTTGTTTCGGGACATTGTCGATCTTCAAATTCTCGAAGAAGTGCACGCCGGTTTTGCCTGCTACCGCTATGTCGAGATCGCCGTCCCCATCAAGGTCTTGCGCGATAAATTGAGTACCGGCGCCGGCAGTTCCGTTCTCTGAAATTGAGTACCGCGTGAACTTGCCTGTCTTACGGTCAATCTTGTAATAGTAGAGAACCAGCGGATCGTATGATCCGGGATCGCCTCCGTTGTGCCCGCGATACCGCTTGCCCGCGAGTAGCTCCATCTGCCCATCGCCGTCGAGATCGACCAGCTTTATCGCATGCACTTGCGAAAACGATTCGTCTATTACGTGCTTCTCCCATTTGCGATCGCTTCCGGCACCCTTTTGCTCCAGCCAGTACAGGCCATAGCTGTGACCGCGGCCGTAAATGATGTCGATTTTGCCGTCATCGTTCACGTCATATCCGACGATTGGGAAACCGGTCTCCCCCAGGTCCCAGTCGGCACGCCACTCCCATTTGTCCTCGCTCGCGTCAATGTTCCTGAACCAGCCGAACGGCGTCAACAGATCTACTTTGCCGTCGCCGTCGACGTCCGCCATCCCTACTCCGTGGCCGTCCTGGTCGTGCCCACCCGGGTGGTGTACTTTCGGTTCCGGGCCAGCGAAGTCCACCCAGATGATCCCGGATCTGCCGTAGTGCGCCAACGCGAGATCGGGCTTGCCATCGCCATTGAGATCATCCATCCAGCCGCCCTCTGTCTCGATCGTGTGAGCAATGAGATGTCTTTGCCACATGACCCCCTGCTTCTTGGGGTTTTCGTACCACCAGAGCCCGTCGGTCATCCAACCGACGGAAACCACATCCGGAGCGCCGTCGTGATTGACGTCAACAATCCACTCGCCGCAATCGGACACGAACTCTTCGAGGGTCTCCACCGTGTGGTATTGGTGCCGCTTCCATTCACCACCTTGGGGGCCCGGATTCTCGTACCAATATGCGCCGCTGAGAAGATCCGGCCGACCATCTCCGTTCATGTCCATTACGGAAATTCCCTCAGCGTGATCGGCACCCAGCCGATGCGCGAGAAACGTTGCCTGGGGAGCGCCGTATGGACCATCTCCGCGTTCTTTGTTCAACTGCGCGTGAGCTAGATGCGCTCCCGTTCCGATTACTGCCGCGCACAGGTAAATAGCAAATTTTCTATCCATAGAATCCGACCAACTTCGGTGGTGCTTACAGTCTAATCTGTAGATTTCGGGACTGCCGAAGCAGCTTAACACGACATAATGAGAAAGGAGTTGCGGGAAACCACTCCGCATTGCCCATACCTAACAAAATTCACATGCACCCTCGCCGAGCGAGACGAGAGCTTGCAATACTCATTTTTGTCTGCATCACTTGCCTGACGTCCTGTTTGGTGCGCAAGCGCGTCGTCCCGGCACCTGGCGCCACAAAGCATCAGACACGCCCTCTTCTTACTGCGACCAAAGAGGAGCTTATCGAGCGCATACACCGCGTCTCCGATCCCATTGTGTCTTTTACGATGAAGGCGGACATGTCGCCTTCGGTGGGAAGCTTGTATGGTGGCGAGGTTACGGATTACGCGACGATTCTAGGCTACGTGCTCTTCCTGCGGCCTGGTGACATCCGCGTAATCGGCCAGGATCCCGTGGTCCATAGCACAGCGTTCGACATGGTTTCTACGGGCAACGATTTTCGCGTATCGATTCCGCTCAAGAGTCAATTCTTTATAGGCCGGAATGATGCGCCGCCGGCAAATTCGAAGAACAAGCTCGAAAATCTCCGTCCTGTAGCATTCATGAACGCATTACTAATCAGGCCGCCCGGCTCTGGCGATCTTACCGTTCTCCAGGACGACACGAACGAAACAAACGCGCTCTACATCTTGATGATTCTGCGCAAGGATCAGGATCTCTTGCATCTTGTACGGAATGTTTATTTCGATCGCTACACCCTACAGATCTCCCGGCAAAAAACATTCGACCGGAACGGCTATATTACGAGCGATACGAGATACGGCGATTGGAAGCCGTATAGCGGAATCGTCTTCCCTTCGCATATCGACATTCAGCGGCCTCAGGATGGCTATGAAGTTGAGTTGAAGGTTCTAGATATGAAGGTAAATGCCGGCGACAGCGGTCCGGAGAAGTTCACTCTGAATCAACCGCCAGGAGCAAACGTTAAGGAGCTGAAATAATATTTCGATGAATCGGCGCCAATTCCTGCAAGCGTCGGCAGCCGGCATCTCACTTACAACCAACAGCCCTGCCATACCGGAGCGGGAGAGCGATCCGCCCGCAGGCTGGTACGACCGTCCCATGCGGTGGGCACAACTCGCTTTCGTCGAGGATGACCCGGGCAATTATGATCCGGGGTTCTGGCTTGATTACTTCCGCCGCATTCACGCAGATGGGGCCTGCTTGAGCGCGGGAGGGTGCGTCGCCTTTTATCCCACCAAAATCCCTCTCCATTACCGAAGCAAGTGGCTAGGCAACACTGATCCCTTCGGCGAAATGGTAAGAGGCTGCCGGAATCTCGGTATGAACGTCATCGCCCGAACGGACCCGCACGCCGTTCACCAGAACATCTATGATGCTCACCCGGACTGGATCATGGTGGATGCCGCCGGCAACAAGCAACGTCATTGGTCCGATAAGGAGTTCTGGGTCGCATGCGCGCTCGGACCGTACAATTTCGAGTTCATGACCGCTGTCACCGAAGAGATCATGACGCTGTATCGTGTGGATGGCATCTTCAGCAATCGCTGGGCGGGCTCCGGGATGTGTTATTGCGAGCACTGCCAAAGCAATTTTCACGCGTATTCGGCGATGGATCTTCCGCGCACCCGCAACCCCCAAGACCCGGCGCGCCGCGAATACATAGTGTGGCGTCAAAAGCGCCTTTTCGAGCTTTGGCGCTTATGGGACTCGAGAATTAAAGCGATCAATCCCCAGGCCAGCTACATCGCCAATGCGGGAGGCGGCGCTCTGAGCGAACTCGACATGAAGACGATCGGCGAACTGGCTCCGACGCTGTTTGCCGACCGCCAGGGACGGCATGGCGTTATGCCGCCTTGGGCTAATGGCAAGAACGGAAAAGAATATCGAGCGACTTTGGGGAGAAAGCCGATTGCCGGGATCTTCAGCGTGGGAATTGAAGATGAACATCGCTGGAAGGACTCCGTGCAAAGCGCGGACGAGATTCGGATGTGGGTAGCCGACGGAATTGCCCACGATCTGCGTCCGTGGTGCACAAAATTCAACGCAAAGCCTATCGATCGGCGATGGCTTCCCGTTGTGGAGAAACTGTACGACTGGCATTTCCGCAATGAGCGCTATTTGAGAAATGAAAAATCGCTCGCGCGCGTCGCGATGGTCTATTCGCAGCAAACCGCGGCCTTTTACGGCGGCGAGCAAGCACACTCGAAGGTAGAAGACGCCGCCCTGGGCTTCTACCAGGCACTGATCGAAGCTCGCATCCCGTTCGAGATGGTTCACGATCGACTGCTTGACGCACAACATCTGGAACCGTTCCGCACGCTGATACTTCCTAACATCGCTGCCCTTTCAAAAGAACAATGCAGTCAGATCGAACAATATGTAAGCCGCGGAGGAAGCGTTGTCGCGACTTATCAGACTTCGCTTTACGATGAATGGGGCGTGCGCCGTGACGATTTCGGGCTCGCCTCGCTGTTCGGCACCTCGTTCAACGGCCAAATCGAAGGGCCGATGTTGAACTCCTACCTGAGACTGCAAAAAGACCCGTCGTCCGGACAATTTCATCCGCTGCTATCCGGATTCGAAGACGCAACGCGCATCATAAACGGAGTGAACCGAGTGATCGTGAAACCACGGGAAGAGAACACCTATTCTCCTCTTACCGTCATCCCTTCCTACCCAGACCTTCCGATGGAAGAAGTTTTTCCGAGACCTGCAAAGTTGCAAGAGGCCGGGGTGTTCCTTCGCGAAGTCGGGCATGGGCGGATCGCCTATTTCCCTTGGGATGTGGATCGAACGTTCTGGGAGGTGCTGGACGCCGATCACGGAAAGTTGCTTCGAAATGCCGTTCTCTGGGCGACAAATGAACCTGCGCCCATTTCGGTGGAGGGGCCCGGAGTACTCGATCTTTCGGTCTGGATGCAGAGAAGCTCGATGACAGTTCATCTCGTGAATCTGACGAATCCGATGATGATGAAAGGCCCGGTCCGGGAGATCATTCCAATTCCCGCTCAGCATGTGCGCGTACGTGTTCCCAGCGGGAGGCGTATTCAAAGCACGCTGCTCTTGGTTGCCGGCCGGCAGATCCCGCACAGGCAACAGGGCGAGATCGTAGAATTCGAGGTTCCATCAGTGGAACTTCACGAAGTAGCCGCTCTCGATTTTGCGGCTTGATCGTAGCGCCTCACCAGAATCGTTCATGTTTGATGTTGCAAGAGGCGATACCGCACGGTGCGTGTAGCGATGCTCGGGGTTACTTGCGTTCCCATTTGTCTTTGCCTTCGCGTCAGCGTTTGTCTGCCATTGCATGTTCGAGGGGCTGTCCGCTCCGCCGGAACCGAGCGGCCGCACGTGATCGATCACGTAGCCCGGACAGCTGCCGCTGGTCTTGCCCGTTGACGGGCATGGATGCGAGCGCTCGAACTGGTGCTTTGCCGTAGAAGATCGCTGAATGCGCCCGTGACTGTCCCGCTTGCAATACGTGCAGCGGTTCGAGGATCGTGACGAATGCAGCCGGGTTTGACCGGTCCGGCTGTGATAACTATGGCTGCGATAGCCGCGCGGGCCCGCGAACTAGCGCATGTGTTCGGGCGCTGCTCGGAGCGCGCACTGGCACATGAACGTCACTCGAAGTGCAAACTCCCGTTAACGCGCCGTGTACCGCGATACACAGAGGCCTCTGTGAAGCTGCGCTAAGACTCTGAAAGCACGGCTCTGTCCCGCTGGAGCGGCGCGTGCTCTCTCAATAGGCATAAGCCGGCAAAGCAGTTCGGTGGCATCACCTGACTCGGAGGCATTGATCCGCCGACATGCGGCACTCGCGTATTGCGTTTGGATTAAGAGAATGAACCGAGAATTCGGGAATAAACGATTCAAGAAACACCAAAGGAAACCCTCAATTTTATGAAACGCAACACCAGTCTTGGCCTACGGGGCTTCAGTCCCGGACGGCTCATCGTAAATCGCAGAATGAACCGGCTTGTCGCACTGCTTCTTTGCAGCACTGTGGGGCTACTTTCGGCGGCGGACACGAGCTATCACGTAACGTATGACGGCGGCTCAATTGCGGGCATGAAGGCCGGCTCCGGCGTGAAGCTGTTCATCGATGAGGGGCAAATCAGAATTCAGCAGGACAAGCAAGATATGGCGACCATTCCGGCCGCCGCGGTGACCGAAATCAGCTATGGCCAGGATGTGCATCGCCGGGTGGGAGCCGCTATCGGGCTTGCGGCCGTATCGTTGGGCATTGGCGGCCTGATGGCGCTCACGAAATCGAAAAAGCACTTTATCGGCTTCACGTGGGACAACGGCGGTAAGAAAGGCGGCCTGGCGTTCCAGGCGGACAAGAACGACTATCGCGGCGTTCTGGCCGGGCTGGAGGGCATTACCGGGAAGCACGCCGTCAATTCGGACACGATGACCGTCAAGAACTGACGTCCGGTTCGTAGAGACCGGACCATACTCGCCAGGGTCCGGCCTCTCACGGATGTGACGGAAAAGAATCTTCGATGACTAGAAAAGCAATACCTAGATTCGTTTGGTACGTCGTTGTTTCGCCTGCTGCTCTACTCCTCGGCTGTTATCTGCTGAGCATCGGCTGGCTCGCAGCTCGCCACAGATGATAGTGAACAATGTGCAAAACTGAGACTTACTCATGCGGATGTTTTGCATGTTTGCGAGCGTTACAGCGGCCTCAGCGGTTCTGAGTGCCGCCGTCGTGTCGAGTGGGGCTCCCAAACTCGACAAGCAGAAGTTGCAAGAGTACTTGCGATATGCAGAAGGCTTTACCAGCAATGTGCAAATTGCACTCGACGACCCGGCGCCCAGCTCTGTCGAAGGTTATTACCGGATTCTGGCCCATCTGACGATGGGCACACAAAAAGCAGATCGGGTTTACTACCTCACACCTGACGGCAAGCATTTGATCTCCGGGTCGGTCTGGGACTTGAACAAGAGTCCGTTCACGGAGACTCAGGCGCACCTGCCAACCGACGGGCCGTCGTTCGGTCCGGCAAACGCGAAGGTCACCATCGTTATTTTCAGCGATTTCGAGTGCCCCTATTGCCGGGAATTCGCCAAGACAATACGCGACAATGTGCCGAAAAAATATCCGAGCGATGTGCGGGTCATCTTTGAGGATTTTCCGCTCGAGACAATCCACAAATGGGCGCTCGCTGCCGCCGAAGCTGCGCACTGCCTGGAAGATCAGAAACCGACGGCCTTCTGGGCATTTCACGATTGGGTGTTCGAACACCAGCAAGAGGTGAATGAGGCAAACGTCCGGCAAAAGGCGCTCGATTTGGCTAAGACCCAGGATGTGGACCTAGCCAAAGCCGGCAGCTGCATGGACACTCATGCCACAGGAGAACAAGTAAAACGAAGCATTGCAGCCGGCCGGATCTTACAGATCCAGCAAACCCCAACGGTGTTCGTAAACGGCAGGACAATTCCTGGAGCCGTACCATGGTCCAGTCTGGATACGGTGATTCAAATGGAATTGAATCGGCCTAGGGATATTCCCGGTGTGAGCGCAGAAAAATGTTGCTCAGTAGCCGTTCCTACAGTAGCCGAAAAATAGAAGCTAGTATACTAGCGAGCGAATAGTCTAGCGGCAGAATCAGGTAATCAGGATGCATTTGCTGCCGATACGGAAAGAGCGGGGCGTAGTTTGCCAGCTCATCTCAAAGTCAGGTAGAACACTTGCTAGCGATCGCGGACACACCTATGGAGACGCCGGGCAGGCAAGCCTTCCGGTTGCCACCTCTGATTTTGCACCCTTTTTCGACTCCGGAGGATACTTCGGTCCTGATGGAGAGCTCGCGGGCCAGTCTGGCGCTGCAAGGCTTCCTCCCGCGCGATGCAACCCCGGCTGAAGAGCTGGACAAACAGCTATTACGCGGCAGATATGCTGAGCTTCGGATGCTCTATTACATCGGCAAGGATGTTTCCCGATGGGCGGAGCAATGCTCGGAAACGGCACAAGCTTCGGGTGCATTCGCCGATCGTCGCATCCGCCCAGAGACGTTCGCTGTCCTGTTAGTAGAGCATATACCGGCTCATGTACGGACGAAGCTGGAAGCCTGGGGCGTGCTCGATTTTTGTGCCTTATTCCGGCGTTCGTTCGGGCTACATTCGGTCTTTCAGGATATTCCTCCAGTCGAGAATTTCTCGTGCGACTTTTTGCGGCGGTATCATCGCTGCCTCGATCACTGGTACGAGCAACGCCTGAAAGACTGGGTCTTCGATCAGCCGGAACCGCAAGAGTTCACCTTTGACCTGTATGCTTCGGGAGAGTACAGCCTGATGCTTGAACAGAGCTGGGGAGTGGATTCGTCAGAACACGAGTAGGCAGGGCTCACCGGCGGTATTCTGGGAGCATGATCCTGCCGAGATTTGTGCTCGCGCAACAGTCTTTTCCTGACCGGACAATTAAAGACATCCCCGATCGCATTCGCACTGAGCTCTCGAACTCGGATTTCCTCGCGCGCGTTCCGACAGGCGCCCGCATCGCGATTGGCGTGGGCAGCCGTGGTATTTCAAACATCGCGATGATTGTCAAGGCGATTGCCTGGTTCTGGAAGGAGCATGGTGCACGCCCCTTCATCTTCCCGGCAATGGGCAGCCACGGCGCCGCTACTGCAGAGGGCCAAGCCGACGTTCTGGCACACTACGGCATTCATGAGGCAACCATGGGCGTGCCCGTGATCAGCTCACTTGACGTGGTTCCAACCGGAACGACGCCTGAAGGCATCGAAACCTTTATCGATAAGACCGCATATCAAGCGGACGGTATTTTTCTCGTTTCGCGAGTCAAATGGCACACTGACTTTTCGGGCGCGCTCGAAAGCGGGCTTTTCAAGATGATGGCCATCGGACTTGGCAAGTTCGCCGGGGCCCGCCAGTATCACACCTTCGCTTATCGGATCGGCCTGGAAAACATGATTCGCAGCGTGGGCGCGAGCGTCTTCGCTACGGGCAAAGTTTTGGGTGGGCTGGCAATCCAGGAAGGAGCGCATCATGAAACTGCGGGACTAGTCGCAGTGAGCTCCTCCCAGGGACTGCAGGCCATGATGGCCCAGGAAGAGCAGCTTCTGCGGGAAGTGAAATCCTGGAAAGCAAATCTCCCCGCTTCGGATATCGACGTGCTGATCGTAGATGAGATCGGCAAGAATATTAGCGGCGCCGGCATGGATACGAAAGTTATTAACCGCAGCGTCAATGGCGACTATAATCCGTATCCGGAACTTCCAATCGTACGGCGCATCTATGCTCGCGGAATCAGCGATCTCTCTTATCACAGCGGCGTAGGACTCGGCATGGCGGACGTGGTGCACGACCGCCTGGTCAACGATATCGATTGGAATCCAACGTACATCAACTCGCTCACGGCCTCGACACCGGCTTGCATTCGAACACCAATTCATTTTTCGAGCGATCACGAGGCGCTATCGAACATCGCGCGGACGGTGGGCAAGATCGACTTGTCAGCCGTGACCTATTGCCGGATTCGGAATACTCTGGAGCTTATAGATGTTGCAGTCAGTGAAAACCTGGTCTCGTCGTTAGCTTCCAATGTAGACGTCGTATCGGAGCCGTTCGAAGCCTCGTTCAACACAAACGGAGATCTCGAGGAGTTTACGGCAACCGATAAGTCGGAGCCGGCAAAAGTACAACTGGTGAACTGAGCGGGGCTGTCCATGGCTCAGAGAGAATCGGCGGCGCAGAAAGAATCGGCCGCTCCATGGGTTCCGGCGACGCGCAGCCTGACGAAGTTGCGAGCGGCCGCGCCGGCATGCCGCGGCTGCGATCTGTATCGCGATGCCACGCAAGTCGTTTTCGGCGAAGGTCCACAAGACGCCCGGGTTGTGATGGTCGGCGAGCAACCGGGCGACGAAGAAGATCGGAAGGGCCACCCGTTTGTCGGCCCCGCGGGCCGGTTGCTGAATAAAGCCATGCAGGAAACCGGCCTCGATCGGGAAAAAATTTACGTGACCAACGCTGTGAAGCACTTCAAATTTGTAGAGCGAGGCAAGCGGCGCATCCACGCGAAACCGAGCGGAATCGAGATCTCCGCCTGCCGGCCCTGGCTCGAAGCCGAGCTGAATACGATCGAGCCGGAGCTGGTCGTATGCCTAGGCGCGACCGCAGCGCAATCGCTTATCGGGCGCGATTTTCGGATCACGGCGGATCGAGGCAAGTTCTTCCCGCACAAGTGGGCAAAAGAAATTGTTGCCACGGTGCATCCCTCGGCCGTTCTTCGCATGCCTGAACGCTTCGAAGAGGAGTATGGACTATTCGTTCAGGATCTGCGCGTAATCGCCGCGAGAGTGCATGAGCTAGCGGGGTAGGCAGGATCTCTCAGAAACCAAGTGCCGGTAAGAGTGCCGGCACGGCAGCGACGAGTCGCCGCGCCACGGCGATCAGTGACAGAGTGTCACTAATTCAGCCCGGCTTTCCAGCGTTCAATCAGGACTAGCTGCTTTTCCACCTGCTCGCGCTCAGGCGAATTCGGCTCGAGGCGCAGGTATGTTTCGAGATCGGCCTTCGCAGCGCGGTGATTCAACTGCCGAAGATGCACCAATCCGCGGTGGCGGTATTCCTCTGCGTACTCCGGCGTGGCGTCGATCAGGAGATCCAATACCTGGCGCGCTTTATCAAAAGCTTCGCCGCGAAGATAGATCGCCTTCAGATTACTGAGCATACGCACAAGAATCTGTCGTTTACTCACCGGCGCTAGCACGGCAGGATTAGAGCGTAGATCTACACCGGACGTCTGTCTGGCCACTGCAGCACAATCGGCGAACGAAAGGATGCGGCCGGCATTAAACGGGTCCACCCAGTATCGTTCGCCGGCATCTTCGTAAGCCACAATGAAATGACCCGGAAGGCCGACGCCGTAAACCGGCCTCCCAAGGCGTCGCGCGATCTCGATGTAAACGACCGAGAGCGAAATCGGGATGCCAAGGCGTCGCATAAGAACGGAGTTGAGGCAACTATTTCGCGGATCGTAGTAATTGTCTTCGTTGCCGCGAAACTGCATGACGTCGAACAACAGCTCATTGCAGGTCTTTATAAAATCGAGTCCGCTGGCGTTTGGCTTTAGCTGAGACCTGATCTGTTCGGCGAGATTGTCCAGGCGAAAAGCAGCGGCATTCAGGTCGAGCCTTGGGAATTCGATGCTTGCAAGTTCAAGCGCCGCGACGTCGAGCGTGACGCCTGAATGCTCGTCACGTAGAGCATCGATCAGCCGCTGCACGCGGTTAGATTATCACTGTTGGGGATGGCTATTCTCGCATCCCGGCAGGCAACAGAACGGACGGCGCCGTGACGCCCTCGCAGAGCAAACGGGACCGGAGGGCAATGAGGCTTTGCAGACCTGTGAGAATCTGCTCCACCTTGACTTCGACGCGCCACGTCCCGCCTGTCTCTGGAGCGCAGTTAATTACTTCGCCCAGGAACATGGCATCGCTGTACTCGATGCTCACGGCCGTCGAGGAAGGCAGTGCCTGCGTAGCTTCCAGAAGCACGCGCTTGCCAAGCATACCGCGAAAGTTGCAGGCGACAGAAATCCGGGTTCCGTTTTCCGCACCGCTGGCGATTTGAACGATGGCAGATTGGGGACGATCCTCGAATGCGGTGGTCACAAGAATCTCATCGGTAAAAAGCCCGAAAAACATGAGATCGCCAGTATGAAAACGGGGAAAGCGTTAGAAATGCGACTCAAAGAAGAACCAGAGTGAAGCTCCAAGCACCATGGGCAGCAGAAACTCCAGCCAGGTTCGCCAGGAACGAAGCTCGAAACGGTGCTTCTGAGATTTGGTTGTCTCGTCCACCTGCCGGGCGCGTATAGTGTCGACCAGTCGACACTGCACTTCAGTAGAACGCCCTTGCAGAGCGCGCACCAGTTCTGCCCGGCCTCTTTTGTCGGCAATCAGGATTGTGGCTGAGTTCATTCCCTGAGTCGATTCCACCAGCCTGCGCCGCAGCCGGGGGGGAATATCGTCCACGGAACGATAGACGCGGGTCTCCCGGCCCATTGCGATGAAGATCGTCGAACTCCTGGCTGTAAGCTGCGGCATCATCAAACGTAGAGGCGCTGTACCTTATGACCCGGCCAGGCGGAGCCGGTGTTCCGGGGACCCAGCTATTTCGTCTCCGGCGTGGTCCAGAGTGACCTGGATGAAACCGAGAGCCGCCTTAGATAGAGATTTATCACGGCGATATATGAGACCAACGCGACGAATCATAGGCTCGGGACCGAGCGCGACGGAAACCAGCCGACCCTGTTCCTGCTCTTCACGGCAATGGGAGGCAGCCAGAAAGGAGAGGCCAAGATTCGCCATCACAAAGCGCTTGATCATTTCCGTTGAATCCAGTTCCATAGAAACGTTTAGTTCTTCCATAACAGGTTCGAGCCAGCTATTCAGGCGGGCCCGGGTAGTACCTGTTTTTGGCAGTAGCAGTTGCTGCCCCAGAAGGTCCTTAGGCCCTACTCTTTCGTATGACGCGAGTTTGTGGCCAGCCGGAACAAGCAATTTGATCTCGTCAGAATAGATTTTTGCCACCTCCAGCTTTCTCTCCTGGACCGGAAGCTGAGTGAAGCCGAAGTCCGCCTGATTATCAAGGACGGCTTGCACAACGCGCGTGCCATAGGACCGGTCAACGGATAGCTGCACGTTGGGGAACTGTTTCTTGAATTCGGCGAAGACGCTGGGGAGCACATAAATACAGGTTGCCTCGTTCGCGGCGATCAACAACTCGCCGCGCGGGACCTTCTCCAGCTCATTGATGGAGTCCTGCGCACGACGCCGGAGCGCCAGTATTTGTTCGGCGTGCTCCGCAAAGATGCGCCCCGCGACCGTGAGCGAAATCCGTGTGCCGAAGCGCTCGAAAAGAGTCGTGTTCAGCTCTTGTTCGAGTTGGCGCACCTGAGCGCTGATGGCAGGCTGAGTACGGTAACACGTTTGGGCAGCCTTGGAAAAGCTTTTCAATCGGACGATCTCAAGGAACGTGTGAAGCTGGTCGAGATCCATGCAGCCTGATACAACAGAATCGGTCCTATACGGAGCCGGTTTGAGTTCAAATTGTATCAGCAGAAGCGGATGGCGGACGTGCGCCACTCTGGGGGCGCTCAACAGCGGACGCTTTGATAAGCTGGAACTTCTAGCCTGAGGCCAGGTAGCTCAGTCGGTAGAGCGCAGCCCTGAAAAGGCTGGCGTCGGCGGTTCGATTCCGTCCCTGGCCACCACTTAACATCAATCACTTAGAAGGAACGAG
>DATBHS010000011.1:0-14234 GCA_036557345.1 Bryobacteraceae bacterium | reverse complement strand
ACCGGCGATTGCGAGGCTTCATCGAACTCGACGAGTGGCACACCATTCTGGCGAGCGTACTTGATCCTCGCGAGAAGCCTGTTATCTTGCTCCGTCCACGTCTTCATCCTGACAGAGCCGTCGTCGAGCACAAGGATCGTCGCTAAACTTGGCTGAAGCTTGCTCAATATGACGCCATTTTCGATGAATCCATAATGGCTGCCGTGATTTCTCAGGGCCAAGTCTCCGTACTTGAACGCTCCATGCGTGCGTTTGAATCCGCCCGTGAAGGTCGCCTCGGTTTTGCGGCCATCCTCCGGGCTGACCAGACCCGTTGGAGTGATCGGACTGATGCTTGCAATGCCATCCGGCCCCGGCAGCGTTAATTTCTCACTCGCTCGACAACGCGATCAGACCAGCCGACCTTCGGATGGTCAGTACCAAGGGCGTATCCGAGTTCAAAGCGGTCCAGATCAAATGCCACCAGATAGCACAATGCGGAGGCCTCTACGCCGTCCAGAACGTTGACTACCGTTTTGTAGCTTGCGAGGATCACCGGGTCGATGAGATTCGGCTGAAGGATGCTCACATAGATCCCCGGATTGCCAGCGGCAGCATACCAGGCGCCCGGGATCATCCTGGCTTTGCCGAGGGCTTCGAAAGCGATTCCCAGATTGGAAGACTCTAGCAATTGGTGGGCGCATTTCGGGTCGATCCGGGCGGCGAGTGGAAGATCGCTGGTTTCTGTGACCCGTTTCGTGTTCGCAGCGGGTTGGGTCGTGGTCTCAATCTTCCCGGTCTCACGATGTGTTTCCGCCATGAGAATATGGCCCAGACCGATAATCTTCTCACCGCCCCAGACGTGCTCGCGCAGAAGCTCCGTCGTAGCTTCCAGAGTGGTGCGATGTCCGGTCACTGGATTGCGCAAATAAATTCGTTTTTCGCACAAGGGGTAATAGACGAGCGGTGAGGTTCGGGCTTGATCGAGTGGATTCCCCGGCCCGCGGCCAAAGAGTTCGCAGAAATCTCGGCGGTTTCCCTCCACAATCACAAGGCCTAAGGGATAGCTCTCTCATCGAGCAGGAGCCTTCGGCTTTGGGGGTTCGCGTTCTCCAGGTGATACGCCGTTTTCGAAGTGCCGCCCTTCCAGGCAAGCTTGAGTAGGTACCACGCGTTGATCGAGGGATTGAGGTTGATCAGAGTGGCGGTGCCTTCTCTTCCTTCCTCAGCGCGGATCGCAATGGAGTTCGTTTGACGAAACGGCTGCAGTTCGAGAATCGTCTTGGGCGCTTCCGCTTCGTATTCTTTCCATTGGTCTTGCGATGGGCGTCTTTCCCGATCTCCGGCCATGGCCATTGTGAACGCAAGGAGGCACAAAGCGGAGAACGAACAAAGCGACGCCTGCCGGAGCCGCTTTAAACTAATCGCGAGGCGCATCATATCGCTAAAACACTGACGGCCAGCATCAGGGAGATGAGGATCCGGCTGGTGACAGGATCGTCGGGCATCTTTCCGCGGTGAGCAATCAACCAGATATGGCTGATCCAATAGAGCAACAGTGGACAGAGAAACCACATCAGCTCGTAGTGCCGGTACAGCATCGGGGCCGTATCGCTCGTGATGTAGAGAGCGAGCACTAAGACCGCCAGATAACCGCTGGCAGCCCCCATAGACGCCAGTAGCTCTCCATCACTCGTTTCATAACCCCGGGCTTTGGCGCGATCCCCTTCGATACGTTTCATGACCGCGAGTTCCCCATACCGCTTCACCAGGGCCAAGCTAAAGAACAAGAACGTCGAGAAGGCTAGCAACCAATGCGACGGCCAGGTGGACACCACGACGGAGCCCGCCATGAGTCGCATGTGTAAAGACCAGCGAGGAGGATCACATCTAGAACAGCCACCTTCTTGACATAGAAAGAGTAGGTGAGGCTCAGCGCGAGGTAGATCAACACCACGCCAACAAAGATGCCGGAAACCAGCACACCAACAAGGCAGCCAATGACAACCAGGGCCGGGATCATGGCGAGAGCGTAGACGAGCGAGAGATCACCCGAAGCAAAAGGACGCAATCACTTGCGACGGTGACGCCGGTCCGCCGTCAAATCGTAGCGTACGTAACCACCTTCATCCAACGCGCGTAACACGCTGCTCCCACGAACTCCGAGCCATGCTCTCTGGTGTTGTCCAACCGCGCGCGAAAACGATGCTGCGGATTTCAATGCAATGTGCTGGCTGATGCGCATACTGAAGAGCAACGCGCTGATCAGAATACGAAACAACGAGGGCTCGTTCCTCTTTGTATCAATGCTAAGCTCTTCCGCGAAGGTTCGACCATAGCGCTTCAGTAGCCTTCCGACGATTTCGTTTGCATCAGATTTGGCCATCCGAGAAACAGCCCCTCATCCAATTGACCATTGTGTCTGCCTCTCTGCAATCAGCCGCAGCACTTCACTTCTGGACGTAACGAACCGCCTGCGTAGCCATTGTCAAGAAGCCACGAATGAAAACGCACTTTTAGGCAATTGGGCGCTTTCGCGCAATGACTGCGTGAGATGGCACAAAATCAGAAACCCGGTCAGGAGCAGCAGGCCTATGCTTTGCAATCCAGGATGCACAGGCGGACCTTCGCTTGCTCTGACGTAGATGCGTTCGATTTTGCTGGCAGGAACGCCGCGCATAGTGGTGTGCTGCTCGCGATCGACAAAATCAGCAAAGGAGTATCTTCATGCAAACAACGACGATGAAAGAGGGTGACAAGCAGTTACGGGATGCCGTTCTCAGGCATCTGGATTGGGAACCCGAGATTGTCTCTACCGATATCAGCGTGGCGGCTAATGACGGAGTGGTGACGCTGACGGGGTTTGTTCATACTTACGCGGAGAAATCTGAGGCCGAAAAGGCAGCCAAGTCTGTTTATGGCGTCAAAGCGGTAGCGAACGATATCGAAGTGAAACCAGGAACCAGTCGCAGCGACCCCGAGATTGCCCGCGACATTATCCATGCCATGAAAATCAACGTGGTGGTGCCGGATGCGGACATCAAGGTGACGGCACGCGACGGTTACATCACGCTCGAAGGAAAAGTCGAGTGGCAATATCAGCGGAGCGCAGCCGAGAGTTGTGCTCGGAATGTAGCTGGCGTACGCGGGGTCACGAACTCCATTCAAGTGAAACCGAAACCGGCGCCTGCCTCTTCGACCGATGTGCGGGCCAAGATTGAGGATGCGCTGCGGCGGAGCGCGGAAGTCGACGCGCGGCGAATCAACGTATGGGTTCATGATGGCACCGTGGATCTGTACGGAAATGTGCGCTCCTGGTTTGAGCGAGACGAAGCCGAGCGAGCAGCGTGGGCCGCGCCAGGTGTTTCCAAGGTCCTGGATCACATTACCGTCGTTCCTTGAGGCCGGCGTATCAGCTCAAACTCTCACATTACGAAGATCAAATCAAAACAGGAGAAAACATGGCTAATATTCCGATTACAAAAGTGAAGGAGAATGGGGCGGAATCGTTGTCTCTGCTCGGCGAGATGAAAGCGTTGGCGGAGCGCGTTCGCCAGCGTGCCTACGAATTGTTTCAGAGCCGGCATTCACGAGCGGGATCGCCGCTCGATGACTGGTTGAAAGCAGAACGGGAGCTGATCTGGGCCCCGGAATCGGACCTGGTCGAGAAGAACGGACAATTTCAACTGCAAATCGCAGTGCCCGGATTCGATGCGAAAGACATAAAGGTCACCGCATTTTCAGATGCCCTGGCGGTCCGTGCCGAATCAGCACATAGACATGAGAAGAGCGACGGGAATGTCTATTTCTGCGAATTCGGCGAGAAGACACTGTTCCGGAAATTCGAATTGCCGGCGCCGATCGACATAGATAAGGTGACAGCGCGTCTGGAAAAAGGTGTGCTTCAGATCTCAGCTGCAAAGAATGAGCCTGCCCCAGGAAAGGCGAGCGCCACAGCGGCCTGACATAGTGGAGCTTTTTCGGGATCGGTGAGGCAGCGGTAAGCACCACTCATTTCCGCCCTCGCCGATCCTTTTTAAGGTGTTCGGATCTCGCGAAGCTTCGGGGAGACCGCCGGCTAAGAATTGCGGCGGAAGCCTCAGAAACAAGGACGAGTCGCATGAACGAGTGTGATTTAGCAGGAGGCTTCAGCACTGCACTCTTTACGGACCTCTACGAGCTGACCATGGCTCAAGCGTATGATGCCGAGCACATGGAGGACATAGCGGTCTTCGAATTGAGCTTCCGGGAACTATCGGAAACCCGTAACTATATCGTTGCGGCCGGGCTTGAGAGCGTCCTCGCGTACTTGAGTGGCTTCCACTTTACTGACTCGGATTTGACATATTTGAGCCGGCGGGGAGAATTCTCTTCCCGATTCCTCGACCGTCTGCGGTCCTTGGCGTTCACGGGCGAAGTGTACGCCATGCCCGAGGGCACAGTCGTGTTCCCCCATGAGCCGCTCATTCAAGTAGTTGCCCCTATACTCGAAGCGCAACTGTTCGAGACATTCGTTCTGAACCAGATCCACTTCGAAAGCGTGCTGGCAGCGAAAGCATCACGCGTCGTCACGGCAGCGCAGGGCCGTATGGTCGTCGATTTCGGCTCGCGGCGATCGCATGGAGTGGACGCTGCGTTGAAGGTCGCTCGAGCCACTTATCTAGCAGGCGGACATGGAACTTCCAATGTGATGGCTGGAAGGCGATACGACATCCCCGTCTTTGGAACGATGGCGCACAGCTATATTCAAGCACACCATGACGAGTATGGGGCGTTCGAAGCATTTGAGAAGGTCTATCCAGAGACAACTCTGCTCGTAGACACATACGACACACTCCATGGTGTAAGCAACGTCATCCGGCTCAGCCAAAAACTGCGCGATCGTTTTCGAGTGAGGGCAGTACGGCTCGATTCGGGCGATTTGGGTACCCTCGCAATTGAAACGCGCAAGCTCCTGGATGAAGCTGGCCTTCGAAGCGTAAAGATTTTCGCTTCGAGCGGCCTTGATGAATATAAGATCCAAAGGCTCGTGGATTCCGGAGCGCCAATCGAGGGCTTTGGAGTTGGAACGAGCCTGGCCGTCTCTGAGGATGCACCGGCGCTTGACATGGCTTATAAATTGGTTGAGTATGCCGGAAAAGGACGTCTGAAGCTCTCGACGAAAAAAGTGCTGTATCCGGGCCGGAAGCAAGTGTTCCGGCAGTTTCAAAGCGATCGAATCGTGCGGGACATTATTGCGCGGTTTGACGAATCCCTTCCTGGGAAGCCCCTTCTGGAGAAGGTCTTCCAACCAGGACACCCAATACACCACCCGAGGCTTTCCGAATCCCGTCAGCTTTTGCGGGATCAACTCGAGCGTCTGCCCGCTCAGCTTCTTGAACTCAGCCGGCCAGAAAGTCCCTACCCAATAGTCTTTAGCGATCGGCTGCAGGCCGATCTCGCAACGCGGCGATCAGAGATTGCGGCCGAGCACATGGGAGCCTGACGCTTCTTATTCGCTGATTACACGCGCTTCCGGAGCCAGTAGCGCCGCGAGTTCGGGACGCACGGATGTGAAACCACTCGATATGGTGCCCATGGTGAAGAACACGGTAGCGCCGCCGTTCGAAACTCCAGCACCGGATCTTTCCCGCGGCGACAACGACCGCACCATTGAAAAGAAGATGCCCCACTCGGAGGAGCACGCCGACAATTGCCACAAGGGAGAATTTCCGCGAAGCCTCGACGATCGTTTTCAATCCTGTCTCACAGGCGTTGAGCAGCGCAGATTGCTGAAATAAATCATCACAAGAGTAGGCAGACAAACCAAGCTCGGGAAACAGTACCAGCGCGGATTGAGAAGCTGCTGCCGTCTCGATCAAGGCGACCGTCTGGTCGGCATTGAAAGCGGGATCCGCGACGCGGACACTGGGAACACCCACTGCTAACACGAACGAAATCGCGGTTGTAGAAGTTAAAGAACGCTTGGCCGGGTCTCATTGATCGGTGCCACAGCGACCGCGAAGGCGCGGACGGTAGTTTCCCGCTAGATTTCCAGGATTCTTGTGCCGGTCTTCCGGCCGGAGCGAACGGCCACCAGCGACTCTATGTAACTACTTACCGCATCCTCATCCGTTCGAAACTGTGCCGTTCTCTGGAAACGAAAGCTGCGAATTTTCGGGGGCGCAATGCTGTAGCTTACGGTTGAGACGAAACGGTCGCCTTCTTCGGGAAGGCGGATGTAGATTTCTTTCGTGAACCAGTTTTTGAAGGTCATTTCGGACACCTTGCCTGATACCTAGCAATAGTCATTCCATCTACGCCCCACTGGCGCGTCGAAAGCGTGCCTGCGAGTTCGCAAAAGAAATGGCTGCGTGGAATGACCGAATGCACTCGCCAAATCGGCACGAAACACCGCCTTCTTCGAACAACTGGAAGCATGGAACAGTGGAATCATGCCGAAACGCAGTGCCGGTTTGTTGCTGTACCGCCGCCCGGGTCATCAGATAGAGGTTTTCCTCGTCCATCCCGGTGGACCGTTCTGGGCAAAGAAGGATGAAGGGGCTTGGTCGATTCCGAAAGGAGAACATCCAGAAGAAGAAGATCCCCTGGCAGCCGCCAAGCGCGAATTTTACGAAGAGACTGGCTTCAGCCCGAGCGGGCACTTCATCGAGCTGGGAGAAGTGAAGCAACCCAGCGGCAAGAGGCTTCGCGTCTGGGCCGTGGAGGGTGACTGCGATCCCGGGCAGCTCAAAAGCAACGCCTTTCGCCTGGAATGGCCTCCCCGTTCGGGCCACCAAATCCAGGTTCCGGAGGCCGACCGCGGAGCCTGGTTTAGCATTGCAGCGGGCAAGGTGCATTTGTTGAGAGGGCAAATACCGTTTCTCGAGATGCTTGTGGAGCATCTGAAGCGATGAATCTCTCGTGAGGCGCGTGGCTTGAGACGTGCATGATTTCTTCGCGTTCAGATTAAGGGAGATTTTTTTATGTTCAGCCTAAAGAAGATTCTCCTGCCGGTGGACTTTTCCGACCGGTCCTCGGCAATAGCGCCCTATGCCAAAGCCTTCGCCTCGCAATTTCAATCGCAGCTCGTTCTGTTGCACGTCGAGGAAAGCCCGCCCTACCTTCGAGGACTTCGGACCATCGCTCATCCGACTGGCCGAGCAGAGTACATCAAACAGTTGAAGAGCGAATTAAGCTCGTTGTTCAGTAGCGAGTTTGAGGGCCTCGCGGTCACACAGGATCTTGTGGAGGGCGATCCGGCCACAAGAATCGTGGAATACGTACACGCCAATCAGGTTGACTTGATTATGATGCCTACGCGCGGCTTCGGTCCCTATCGGCAGTTTCTCTTGGGCTCCATAACCGCCAAAGTGCTGCACGATTCGGATTGCCCTGTCTGGACCACCACGCATATTGAAGAGGCTCTTCCCGTCCAGCCAGTCTCCTATCAAAAGATCGCCTGCGCCGTAGATCTCGGCACACACCGAACGAATTCTCTCCTGGACCTCGAGCCTGGCTTCCGCGTTGGGCGCACAATTCCTGGTGATTCATGTCACGGAAGCACCTAGGCCTTTCGTAGCGGAAGCACTTGCCGTAGATCCTCGCATCGAGCTGGTCGAGCGCGCCACCGACGAGATCGCAAAGCTCTTGAGCAAGCTGAAGATGCAGGCTGAGGTCGCCGTCGTGAGTGGCTCAGTTACTGAAGAGACCTACAATCGTGCCATGGAATTTGCTGCTGACCTGCTTATCATTGGCCGTCACGCGGCGAAAGGAATTGTGGGTCGGCTGCATCCGCATGCCTACGCGATCATCCGGCAGTCGCTCTGTCCGGTGATCAGTATCTGATGAAAACAGCCGACACAAAGACCCAGTGCTCAGAAAAGGCGCCCTGCTCGAGCCACTCGTACTTCTAAACCACGGCTTCGAGCAGTTTGGTCTCGTTGACTACGGTTTCGATGACAGGACGATGGAGAAGTGTGTTGTGAACCAAGCAGCCTCTCACTGCTCCGAGCAGACCTTGCTCGTAGGTGCCTGTCGCGCTCGGTGCATAGACTTCAATCCTTAACGACGCGATAAGTGCCGGCTCGCCCGCTTTTTCTGCGCGGACCCTGATCTCCAGGCCCTCTAGCGACAGAGATTGCGACTTCAGGTATTGCGCCGCGCATATGCCAGCGCACGCTCCAAAGGAAGCCAATAAAAGCTCCGAGGGTGTCATTCCTGCATCGGATCCTCCATTTTCGAACGGCTGATCCGTGATGAGGCTGTGACTCCGCGTCCTTGCGGAAAATCTCATACCGGCAATGTGCTCGACAGCGACTTCCATGATCGATACCTCTGCTGAGGAGAAGGCAATTTCAGTTCCGCAGTCGCGGTCGCCGAACTTGGCATTTGACGGGCGCTCGGCCGGACACACTCTCGAGGAGAGCACGGGCCACGCTGCCAATCGCGCCAATCGGCGCACCACCTGCGTGGAATCGCTCGACGCAGTAGCCGAATGCCGGATACTCACCCGCCCTGCTTTCCGCGAATGCGCTGGCCACATCAGTTTGCGGTCGGAGTCCCACGCCTATGAGGAGTGGCCCACACCGTGCATACCGACTTACAGGCCCGAAGGAGGGAGCGCTCTATGAAAATCACGCTCAGCGTCATCAAGGCTGATATCGGTTCGATCGGGGGCCATGTCACGCCGTCGACCCGGCTGTTCGAAACGGTAGGAGCGTACATCAGGGAACACGGCGAAGGCTTGCTGATCGATTACTATCTCAGCCATACTGGTGACGATATTGCCATCTTGATGACTCATATACGGGGCGAGGGCAACGAACGAGTCCACAAACTGGCATGGGAAGCATTCCGGGCGGGAACCGCAGCGGCCGTCGAAGAGGGCCTCTACGGCGCCGGCCAGGATCTATTGAAAGAATCGTTCTCCGGTAACGTCAGGGGTATGGGTCCCGCGGTCGCGGAAATGGAATTCGAAGAGCGGCCCAGCGAGCCATTTCTGTTCTTTGCCGCAGATAAGACTGACCCGGGAGCCTACAACTTGCCGCTGTTTCTTGCCTTCACTGATGTCATGAATACGCCCGGCCTTATTCTCTCGCCGGCAATTTCAAAAGGCTACCGCTTTGTGATCATGGACGTGAATCACACAGAGGGAGACCGCGTCATCGAGCTGAACGCACCGGAAGATTTGTACGAAATCGCTGCGCTGCTGCGCGACCCGGAACGATATGTCGTCGAGTCCGTATGGTCACGCGCAACCGGCGAACAAGCCGTTGCTGTCGCCACCTCGCGCCTGCACAATATTGCCGGTAAATATACAGGGAAAGATGACCCGGTGATGCTGGTGCGTGTCCAGATGAATTTCCCGGCCACGGGTGAAATACTCGCGCCCTATGCGATTGGCCATTTCGTAGGCGGCGGGATGCGCGGCTCGCACCAAATGCCCCTCATGCCGGTCCCTGTGAATACGCCAATCAGTTACTTTGATGGTCCACCCGTTGTAAGTTGCGCCGCTTTTACTGAACACCGCGGCAAACTCACGGAGCCTGCCGACTGCTTCCTTCACCCGTTCTGGGACACGGTGCGCCAGCACGTATCGGAAAAGGCGATGGAGATGCGGCGGCAGGGTTTCGTCGGAGCGGCCATGCTGCCCATGGCAGAACTGGAATATACCGGCATTACGACCAAGCTGAAGATGCTCGACCAAAAGTTTGCCGTGCGGCAGGCGGTCAGGGAAGCTCTAGCAAGCTAGTTCGACCGCGCACGGAGCGCTTCGGATCGAGCCGGATCGATGTGCCGCGCAGTCGCGCCAAGGAAGGAGTTCGTGAAAAGGCATGGATCCGGCCGAGTTCGTGCGCAAGGGTTCGCTCCGCCGCGCCTATGCGCGTCCTTGCCCACTGCGCGCCGTTCTGCACTGAATTGAAATTGCGACGGCGGCTCCGGCGGGAACTCAAATCACTCGCGTTATCGAACTATTCCGAAGGGGGGCTTTCAGCCCGCTAGGTTTGAACATTGTGGTTGACACCAGCAGCCTTCTCATGGAAGCGCCGGTTCAAAACGACCGCAATGTCGACGTTTTGTGGTTGAGTTTTTCGGACACATTGGCGCCGAGGCGTGCGTACTCTAAACCAGTTTCTAAATTAGTCCTTTCGGAAATCTGGGCTTGGCGCTATCATCGAGCAGCGTCGAATGTTCAGCAGATCTGATTATCTTTATCCAGCCCGCCGGGCAATTTGATGTTGATCGGCATCGCAACTCGGGTGTTCCGGGTGAAATAGCGCAAGACTGCGCGGAATTGCACAATTCAGCGGGATCGCCATCGCTCACCCCTTGATGCAAATTAACGGCTCTAGTCGAGCTACTTTGCGGGATAAGCCCGCCGCTCCAGCCGCATCCACGACTTCGACCACGTCTTTGTAAGCGCCCGGCGCTTCCTCCGCCACACCGCGATAGGAGGCGCTGCGTATCAAGATGCCCTTTTTCGCCAGCTCATCGATCAGTTGGCGTCCTTGCCATGCCCGGCTTGCCTGATGCCGGCTCATTTGTCTGCCGGCACCATGGCAAGAGGAGCTGAAGGATAGCGTTTCACTCTCCTTCGCCCCGACTAGAATGTAGGAGGCCGTTCCCATGGTGCCGCCGATAAGAACGGGCTGTCCGGTTTGACGAAATACTTCCGGAAGATCCGGATGATTTGGGCCTAACGCTCGCGTGGCGCCTTTGCGGTGCACAAATAGAAGCGCTCTCCGGCCGTCGATGAGGTGCTCCTCCGCTTTGCACGTGTTATGTGAAACATCATAAAGCAGCGGCAGTTCCTCGTTTGGAAAGATCACTTGAAACGCCTCCCGGACAAGGTGAGTAAGAATCTGCCGGTTGGCAAAGGCGCAGTTGATCCCGGCCCGCATCGCTCGCAGGTAGCGCCTGCCAGCTTCGGATTCGATCGGAGCGCAGGCCAGCTCACGGTCCGGCAAGTCTATCCCTGCGCTCTTGGCCGCCAGCAGCATTTCTCTCAGGAACTCCGTGCCAATCTGGTGACCTAATCCGCGAGAGCCGCAATGAATGCTCACGACCATACCGCTCTCCTTCAACGAAAATGCAGACGCGACTTGGTGGTCGTAAACCTTCGTGACCTGTTGCACTTCGAGGTAGTGATTGCCGGAGCCAAGCGTCCCCATTTCGTTCTTCTGACGGTCCTTAGCGTGGTCCGAGACAGCCTCAGGCGCTGCACCTTTCATACAGCCCTGTTCCTCGATGCGCTCGAGATCGCGCGTGCTGCCATAGCCGCGCTCTACGGCCCACTTGGCGCCTCCGCAGAGCATCGCATCCAGTTCCGGGCGCTTCAAATGAAGTCTTCCCCAGCGTCCTACACCGGCCGGGATTCTTGCAAACAGAATGTCAGCCAATCGTGACTTTACTGGCTGGATGTCCGAAGCGGTCAAACGGGTAGTCAGCGCCCGTACCCCGCACGAGATATCAAACCCGACGCCGCCGGCCGATATGACGCCCCCTTGCTTCGCATCGAACGCAGCAACGCCTCCAATAGGAAAGCCGTATCCCCAATGCGCATCCGGCATGGCGTAGGCGGCGCGCTCGATGCCCGGCAATGCAGCGACATTCGAGAGCTGTTCGTAAACTTTCTCATCCATTTGCTCGACGAGATTTTTGCTGCCATAGAGGATACCCGGCACCCGCATTTTGCCGGACGGCGCGACCTTCCATGTGAATTCTGATTCTTGAACGAGCTTGCTTAAATCCATCTCGCCACCTCAAACATCCACGACGCACTGAGCGATCCAGTGGCCATCTTTTCGTTGCTCGACCAATAACTCGGTATAAGTGGCTCCCTTCGGCTCGACAGTGGGACTGTGGCGAGCCCTGCTCACTTTCTCACCCCAGGCCTTGGCATCCAGATGCTGACCATCGATATGAACGTCAAATTGCCCGAACAGCATATTTTGAGAGGACATCTGATAAATCACGGCATTCAACCAGTCCGCCAATAGCAATTCGTCATCTGGGGCCTCACAGTGAACGATTACTTCCCGGTGCGATTGGACGAGTGCCGGGTCTGTCACAATGGCGGTCAATCCCATGGCGGCTTCTTCGAAAGCCTTCGCCTTCGTTGTGCCGATTCCCCGGACACCGATGTCTGCTTGATGATGGAAGTGCTCCCAGGTGTTTGGCACGGCACACGTTCCAGGATTACGTGCTCAAGCTAAACCGCATCCGCCAACGCAAATCTCGTTACGACCTGCGGATGGACGAGCGTCGCGAAATCCTCGTACTTCATTTGAATCAACTCGTTGTAATTGCCGGCGTTGAAGGCAATTTCTTTGTCTTTCGTCAGGGCCTCGTCCACAAACACCGGCATTCCGTACAGGTTGCCGAAAGGTGGCATGGCGCCGGTATCGCATTCCGGAAAGTGGCTGCGAAACTCTTCCTCAATGGCGAGGCGGGCGGATTTCGCTCCGCTCAGCGCTCGCAAGGCGGCGAGATCGACCTGGCGCGAAGCAGGAACCACCGCCATGATCATTTCATCGTCGAGCTTGACGATCACCGTCTTTGCCAGCTCCTGGCCTTTGATGTGCACGATTTCAGCTGTTTCCTGAGCCGTGTATGTAGCTGAATGGACGATGGTCTTGTACCGGACGTTGTGCGTATCCAGAAACTTCGTGATTTTTGATGGCATTGTGACTCCTCGCGACAGGAATTCCCATGCCGCTCTTCAACAATCACAAGCACCTGTCGTGCCAACGTCCGCTCAAGCGAGAGCCATCACGAGCAAACGGAGAGGCGCTCTCCAAGCACAGTATTCAAAGTCTTCACACCGGCTTGCGCGCGTTCCATCGCAGCTAGAATCTCCTTTGCTTCTGCTACCGTCTCGTTTACGCTTTGAATCGCGTCCGTACTGGCAAGCAACTCGATAGATCCCTGCCGAGACCCCAGGATCGCGGCGCGGCGGATGCAGAGGCAATTGCGTTCGGCACACCTTCTCCCTGTTTCTGGACATTCGGCAGCACTGGTCCGTCCCGGTTCGCAGGGATCAGGCTTCTTTGAGCAAAACGCGTTCCAGCCCGACCATCGCTCCGCCTGCCTTGAGTTCGTTTGACAGAGAGAGTTGGCACCTTACCTGCAAAAGCGAAGGACGTTGGTCCCTATGCGAGTGCTGATTGCCACCGATGGCTCCAAAGAAGCGCTGCTTGCAATGCATGTAGCGAGCCATCTTCTCTCTGAGACAGATCGTCAGGTGGACGTTCTTTATGTCACTACCCAACCGCGCGCGGTTCCATCCAAGGAACTCGTTGCGTCAGCCTATGAACGCCGCATCGTCCCCGAGGCATTTCGCATTTTGCAGGAGGCCCAGCAGGCCCTAAGAGAAGAAGGCATCGAAGCGGGAGTTCGCTACACAGTCGGATCGCCCGCCCAGGTCCTGTTACAAGAAACGGGCAACTACGACGTTACCGTGATTGGCGCGAAGGGACGGAACGTAGCGTCGGATGTTGGTCTCGGCCCTGTCGCGGGCCGCCTGATCGAGCATGCGTCGGGATGCGTGCTGGTTGGCCGGGAATTCGAGCAGGAAAGGGGCGCGAGAATTCTGGCACCCGTCGACGGTTCTGACGGCTCCCGGCAAGCCCTGGACGTATTGCCCAGGCTCTTCGATCTCGCTTCAGCCGAGATTACGCTCTTGCATGTGGTGGAAACGCAGTGGTTGGGTATCGAGGCGGAACAAGGGCAGCCGCTTGAAGAAGCCGCAGGCGACGTGGACGAAGCGTCGCTCCTCGTAGAGCTACGGCGCGAAGGAGAGCAAGTCTTATCGAGGGCTCGCGAGCGGATGTTAGAGTGTCACGCGGGCATCACGACGTTACTGCGAGAAGGCGATCCAGCAAACGAGATCCTGAGCGAAGCCGAGCAGGGCGGGCATGATCTCGTCTTATTGGGAGCGAGCGGGTCTGCCGACCTGAAGCACCGGATTCTTGGCAGCGTTTCGAGCAAGGTGGCGTGGAATGCTTCGTGCTCGGTCTTGCTCGTCCGGGGCTAAGCGTTGCGATACGAGTCCCGTTTGATGAGAGCGCTGCGCGTTCAATCCCCGAAGTTCTTTACTCAGTGGAGACGGAAGCCAGGAAGCTCTCCTCGAATGAATCGTTTCCACCTACCACGGACGATGATGGAGTTGTGAAGACGGTCTTCTTTGACGTTGACACTCAGCTTGACTTCTTGTCTCCGGAAGGTGCGCTCTACGTTCCCGGCGCTGAGTGCATCGTTAACTCTCTGTGTCA
>DATBHS010000010.1:0-3169 GCA_036557345.1 Bryobacteraceae bacterium | reverse complement strand
AAAAGGGTACACGCCTTCCGTGTTTGCGCTCCTTCCCAAGATTTTTGAAAGGGCGGGAAGGTTTCGCCGGGGTTCGATTACCGGATTCTTCACTGTGCTGGTGGAGGGTGACGATTTCAATGAGCCCATCTGCGATGCAGTGCGTGCCATTCTGGACGGCCACATTCAGCTTTCTCGCGCGCTAGGCAGCGTGGGCCATTATCCGGCCATCGACGTTCTCAACTCGGTGAGCCGTCTGGCTACCCGCATCGCCACGGAAGATGAGCGCGAATCGGCTCGAAAGATCAGGGAAGCCGTCGCCGTTCTCGATCGATCGCAGGATCTCATTAACCTGGGCGCGTATGTCTCCGGTTCAAATCCGCGGCTGGATACGGCCATCCGGCTGCGGCAGAGCATAGAAGCCTTCCTGAGGCAGGAAGCGGGCGCGAACGTACCGCTTGAACAGACCCTGCGTTCTATGAACGAGCTTGCTTCCGCAATTGGAGTTTCACCGGCTTAGCGCCTATGAAACGATTCGAATTTCGGCTCCATCGCGTTCTGGATCTGCGGCGTCAACAAGCCGATATTCACCGGCACCGGCTTCAAACTCTGATGGCCAGCCTGGCAAAGCTCGATACGGAAAAGAGTGCCCTCGAGGCTAAAGTTGCGGAGGCAAGAACAAGCGTTAAAGCTGCCTCTGTGCCGGGTAGCGATCTGGTCTCGCTGGCTCATTACGAGGCTCATATCCAACGCTGCTGCGCCCGTATCGCAGAGAAGCGATCGGAGGTGGAAAGGCAGCTCGAGAGCGAGCGAAGCAAAACCAGAGAAGTGGAGCGACGCGTAAAGCTCCTCGAAAAGCTCGAAGCGAAGAGACGTGCAGAATGGGAATCGGAAGTGAACAAGGAAATAGAAACGTTGTCCGCCGATTCTTACCTTTCGCGGCTGCAGTCCGCTGCGCGAAGGTAGGGATCGGGCATTCCTGGGTATGCCGATCGCCATATAAAGATCGTAGGTAGTGGCGAGGCATGCCTCGCCTTCTACTAATCGCGCTTCGCGGTTTTGGAAAGACCTGCCGCGATCATTTTCGCTAACCCAAGTCCTCCGCCGGCAGCAAGCGCTTGCGAGAGCTGCTGCTCGGAAACGTCGCTCAGAATGGAGCCAGCGTCATCTTCATCTGTATCCATCCAGCCGGAGCCATCGCTAGCGCGAGCGGATTTCAGGACCTCACCGACCAGCAAAGCCTCAAACTGCGTGGCCGCTTTCTTTATAGATTCCGGCGAATCACTTTTATCCCAGGATGTGAAGTCTGATGAGACTGCCGTAAGTGGATCAATCATATTTGAGCCTGAGCCGCGCGCATGAGCAAGCGGTTTTCATCCTCCTAAAGAATCTGGATTTCGGCGTCGATAGCGCCGGCCGCTTTCAGATTCTGCAGGATTGCAATAATGTCCCGCGGGGTGGAACCGATCGCCATGAGCGAACGTACGAGGTCGTCTACGGTTGCGCCTTCCTTCAGGACCACGTTCTTCGCTTTGTCCTGAGTCGCTGTGACATTTACCTCAGGAACAACCACAGTCTGCCCGCCCGATTTGAAGGGTGCCGGTTGGGAAACCGCATAGGACGTTTGAATCTCAACGCTCAAGTTGCCCTGCAGGATGGATGCGGGCGCGATGTGCACATCGCCTCCCAATACGATTGTTCCGGTGCGTTCGTTAATCGCGATTTTGGCGGAACGGTCGGCATCCAGTTCGATATTTTCCACCGCCGCCACGAAATCAACGGTCTTTCCCTCGAAAGATCGCGGCACGTGTACCGAAACGAGCCCCGAATTGATAGCCTGCGCTGTAGTCTGACTCGACGGGCTGAACTTCTTATTGATGATCTCGGCCATCCGCGACGCGGTCACAAAATCGGGACGCCGAAGTTGCAGGTTCATAGAGTCAGTGGGCGCAACGCTGGGCGGCGCTTCCTCGATAATTGCTCCATCGACAATCCGGCCTACGGTGGGATGATTGACCGTCTGCGAATTTCCTCCGCGGCCCGCAACGAAGCCGCCTGTTACGACCGATCCCTGGGCAACGGCAAAGACTTTGCCGTTTGCGGCGCGCAGCGGAGTCAGAATCAAGAGACCACCCTGGAGGTTCGACGAATCGCCGATTGCAGCCACGTCCACGTCCAGTTTGCCGCCGGGTTGCGCGAAGGCCGGAAGCGTGGCGGTGACCAATACCGCTGCGGTGTTTCGCACAATAATGGCCGAGGGCGGAACTGTCACTCCCATGCGCTGCAGAATATTGGTCAGCGACTGTACCGAGAAAACCGTTTGCTGCCGGTCCCCGGTTCCGGCGAGTCCAACCACCAGGCCGTAACCGACGAGCTGGTTGTCGCGAACACCCTCGATCGAGACAAGGTCCTTAATCCGGGATGTGGCGCTGGCATCACAACAAAGAAGCGCGAAACCAAGGATCAAACCGACGAACAATTTTCCTGTGCGCATGGTCAGAACGGTAAAATGCCGAGGAATAAGCGGTACAGGAAGTTGGGACGGCGAATCGCATCAGCCACAACGCCCTTCCCGTTGATTCGGACTTCCAGGTCTTCCACCTGATTGGAACCCACGCTATCGCTCTGCCCGAGATCTGTCTGACGGACGATTCCGCGCAGCGAAACAGTCTGAAATTCAGAGTTGATTGAAATGAGCTTGCTCCCCTCGACGATGAGATCGCCGTTCGGCAAAACGCCGAGGACACGGGCGGAGACCGTAGTCGAAACGGTGGTCTGCCGCGTGGTTGCTCCCTGGCCGCTCAGCTGCTGCTGCCCGCTGTACTTCACCAGGTTGTTCAGGGCATTGTGCGGGCTTTTCACTCCGAAGAAAGAACCAAGGCTGGCGTTAGCGCCCGACGTTCGCTGCGAACTGGTGGTGCCCTGGGAAGTGGCCGATGCCTGATCCAGGACCACGATCGTCACCAAATCCCCCACATTGCGCGCGCGTACGTCCGCAGCCAAATCCAGGTAAGGCGCGCCCCCAAAGAAGGTGGAACCCGGCGAGGCCGTGCTTGCGGAATTGGTTCGAATTGTACCCGGACTCGCCAGCAACTGGTCAATGGGCGAAATTGCCGGCGGCATCGGCTGCTTCTTCTTTTCCTTGGCGGCCATTACGACACAGCACAGGCATATTGCCGAAAGAAACCGG
>DATBHS010000009.1:0-35613 GCA_036557345.1 Bryobacteraceae bacterium | reverse complement strand
AGATGGATATCTCCTGCGCAAACATCCGATGCCACTGTGGTGGGATCTGCTGTTTTTCTCCGTTCCGCTGTGTCGGGTATTGCTGGCCGCTCTGCAGTTCAAACGCGACGAGACGTATTTTCACTGGCTCACATTCAGGGGGCGGCTGAGGGGTTTCCTGTCTGCCGGAACGCCTGACAATGCAAGCGTGCCGTTTCCGCTGAAAGATCACCCCGTCGTCGTACGGCCCGGCCGATGAGTTGCACGCATCCGCGTCTGGACGCAACATGACCTCGGAAATCGCACCGAAGCCCCTCCAGACGTGGCTGCAGCGCCTGAAGCACGTGACAGGAATCGACCGCGCCATTGGGTTCACCGTGCTTGCCAGAAGCTGGACGGCAGCGGGTGGGGTTATCACGGTCCTGCTCATCGCCCATTTTCTATCGCCGCAGGAACAGGGTTACTACTATACGTTCGCCAGCCTTGTGGCGCTGCAAATGATCTTTGAGCTGGGATTCTCCTTCGTCATTTTGCAAATTGCCGCCCATGAGCGCGCGCAGCTGACCATTTATCCGGATGGCCGAATCGTGGGGGACCGTGTCCCACATGCAAGGCTGGCATCGATTCTGCAACAGGCCGTCCGATGGTATTCGGTCGCCGCAATTCTCATGGCAGCCGTATTGATAGCGGGCGGGCATCACTTTTTCGCAGGGCACCAGCAGCCGGGCGTGCCGATTCGATGGCAGTGGCCGTGGGGTCTTGTCGTGATCGCGTCGTCGCTCACATTTCAGATGGACCCTGTTTTTTCCTTCCTCGAGGGTTGCGGCAAAGTCAGTGAAGTGGCGCATATGCGGCTTACACAGGCGACAGCAGGCAGCCTCCTGTGTTGGCTGGCGCTCACAACACACCACGGACTCTTCGCCCCGGCCTTCGTCATTCTGGGACAAGCTGGAGCGGGAGCGTGGTTCTTAGTACGCCACCGCAGGCTCTTGCTGCACCTTCTGCGATACCGCGTCGGAGGCTACGCGATTTCCTGGGCGGCCGAAGTCTGGCCATTTCAATGGCGCATCGCGGCCAGTTGGGCCAGCGGCTACCTGATCCTGCAACTCTTTAATCCCGTACTCTTCGCATACAGAGGATCTGTTGTTGCGGGACAGATGGGCATGTCGATGAATATCGCCAACGCAGTCGGAGCCATCGCCCTTTCCTGGATGACTACAAAGGCGGCGCCCTTCGGCACTCTGGTCGCTCAACGCGATTTTTCCGAATTGGACCGTCTATTCGGCCGGACGCTCCGCCAGTCTACGGTGATCCTGTCTGGCGGCATCCTCTTGGTCCTGGGCGGTCTCTCCGTGATTGGAAACATCTTGCCGGCATTCCCTGCCCGTATTCTTCCACTGTCGCTTTTCGCACTGCTCCTGCTAACCATCCTTTGTAATCACGTGGTCGTCGGCGAGGCGTACTACTTGCGTGCTCACAAACGCGAGCCGCTTGTTTACTTCTGGATCGTAATCGCAATTATTTCTGTCGCGATGACCGTTTGGACTGGGAAATACTGGGGAGCGGCGGGAGTAACGATCTCATATTTCCTGGTTGGGGGCCCTCTTCGCCTATCCGCCGCTACTTATGTCTTCTTAAAGAAGCGAAAAGAATGGCATACGAAAGTTCACGCCGAAATGATACAAACCTAGCATGAGATATGCAAACTCAGTACGCGACATAGGACGCAAATTAGTAGTAGAGTTAAAGGCCCAGGCAATTGTTGGGACGGTACAGGATTGATGTCTGCTTTTCCTCCAACACCAGCGGGCTCATCCCAATTAAATCAAGTTGTCGAAAACCGAGTTCCGAGAGTTCTTGTAGACCACCTCTGTAATGTTCTCGATCAGTATCATCCCAAATGATCACGCCGCTGGTTTTCAAGCAATTCGCTGCCGAAAGCGCACATTTAGCGCGTTTTCGACCGTCAACCACTACGACGTCATACAGTTGTCCTGTCGAACAGATCGAGACAGGATATGTTTCGTCCAGCGGGTTAATGATGAGAGAAGCATTTTGTGGTAAATGAGGTTTAATTCGTTCGCCCCACTCGACGTCGTGTTCGCAACTCGTTATCGACTGGCAGCGTGCGGCCCACCAGAGTGTACTAAGTCCGGCACCGAATTCGAAGATATGCCACTTCGGATCAAGTTTTCGTGCCAAGAGTGAAAATGCCGCGTATGAAATCCAGGGGATCGGGTTGCCGTTCTGATCGCAAGACGATTCATTATGTACGGATATATACCAGCCCCATTTATCTAGCGCACTTTCGTGACGGAGAAGGATTAGTAAACCGGTGAGTTTGGGTGGCAAGATTTTTCGAGCAAGTGTTTTGAGCGGTGAATAATTCATGTATAGAGACAATCTAAAGGGAATCTAGTGCACACTGCCGACACCCATGTGACTGCGATCATTCCCACTTACAATCGTGCGAAATATCTTTCCCAAGCGATCGCAAGTGTCCTCGGGCAGAGTGCACCTCCGTCTCAGGTGATTGTAATCGATGACGGTTCACAAGATGAGACACCAGATGTCGTTGCTGCCTTCGGCTCGCGTGTCGAATACATCGCCAAGCCGAACGGCGGTAAATCAAGTGCCCTAAATGTGGGTCTGCGTCGCGCAACCGGAACGCTGATCTGGATTTTCGACGATGACGACATCGCTGAGCCCGATGCCTTGGCGAAACTCGTCTCTGCTTTGCAGAACCATCCGCAATGTGGCTTTGCATATGGCGATTACGATGTCTTTACAGTCGACGATGGGGGCAGGATGAAGAGCAGGCGGGTAAGTTTCCCGGCCGCGGATGCCGAAAGGCTTTATCTCGCGCTCATGGAGCGATGTTTCATTCTGCAGCAGGGTCTGCTGGTGAGGAAGTCCTGCTATGACGCAGTTGGAGATTTCGATGAAACGCTGATCAGATCGCAAGACTTAGACATGATTCTCCGGCTGGCTTCGCGGTATTTGGGAGTGAAGATCCCGGGAATTGCTTTTCATTGGCGGCAGCACTCAGGCATGAGAGGCTCAAAAAACTCGGTGGTTTCAGCGGACCGGGTAGTTGATGCGTGGGTCGCGAGCGGCCGAAAGATTTTGGGCCGGATCTATGACACCCATGATCTTCGAGATTTCCTACCGGGGGCGTCTTACAGCCGCGAATTGACAAATGAGCAGAAAGTTACGGCCTTATTACAACGATGCTGCATCATGGCACGAAAAGGAATGTGGCACGAGGCCGCGCAGGATCTTCGGCAAGTTCGTGAAATAGCCCAGGCAAACGGAACAATGAAGCTAAATGCAGAGGAAACCGCGATTTTGCGGCCCGTTTTTGATCTTTTCAGCTTTGCTCCGCACACGTTTTATGGCGCTGCTGAGTTTCGGAGTGTTCTTAACGAAATTAGACCGAAGCCGCTTCAGCGCGATATGCGAGCTGCGATTGTGTGGTCCCTGCCATTTACCGTGGGCGCCGTGCTGCTGCATCGTCAGTATGCAAACTTCTGGCGCTTTCTCCGTATTTATTTAGTCCTTGCTACTCCTGGTACTGTGCTGCGGACCATCTTCAGCCGGTCGTTTTTGGCCGCTGCAATGGAACTCGTCTGCGCCAGGTGCGATACGAATGCGACCCGCGGCGACGCTCAAACAACGCCGTCCGTTCCCGCTGCCTGAGATTATTCCGGATAGATCACTGCTACCGGCTGCGTCATCAACCAATGAACGCGGAACCCAAAGTTCTCGAGATCGCTCAAAACGCTGGGTGAAGGTGAAATCAGAACTGCTTCACGACCATGTTGGCGGAGGTCGTCTCTCGAGAAATAACGAATGCCAAGCGGATTTTCGGCCCGATACCAGAGAGGGCGATTTGAAGGAGCCAGCATACGGAGCATCTGTGGATTGGTTGCGTAATAGCGCGCTTCCAGATAGCTCCTGCCAAACGGAAGAACAACGAACAGTCTTCGGTCTTTTGCAAATCGGGGCAGCATCTCATCGACGAAGTCTGCTTCCTCAGTACGCCAACTGACAACGGGAGTACGCGCATTTCGTATGTGGTTAAAAGCGGACCCGATGAACACCACAACTGTCACCAGCACAATGAGCATCGGTACTTGCGGTGAGTTGCGGTAACGCCGGTAGAGAAAGCATCCAAAGGCCAACGTTAGCCCGGCCAGCATCGGAATGAAATAGCGTGGCCAGAAAGCGCGGGTAACGGTTTCCGCAAGGACATATCCCGCTATTGGGATCCCAAGAAAGAACCAGCCAACCCTTTCTTCGGCGCTTTGTTTCTCGACGGATACAGTAGTCTGAGATCTCAGCCACGTTAAGACCAAGACTACGCAAACGAGTGCGAAAACAAGCTGGTTCAGTATTTCTGTGTAGGCTCCCAACAGAGCGCGCGACGAGGGAGTGCCTAGGAAAGGCAGAATGCGCTGTCGCGAAGCCCCAAGGATAAAAGGAAACTGTACAGCAAGTCCCAGCCCCAGCCCCGCAATGCCACAGAAAAGCCGAACAGATACGAGTCTCCGCAGTCCCCGATTCCTAGCCTCTTCCGCACAGAATGGAAGGATCAACAGCACGGCGTAGTAATGCGCCAGCGCACCCAGCATTACCGCCAGACCAAAAAGAACAGGCCTTACCCTTGCCGATCGCCCGTACGAACCATCCGGTATCGAAGTCCATAACGATATCGAAAGCACAGAGGCCAGAAAAAAAAGTGCATAGGGCCGTGCTTCATACGCATAATTCGGCAGGAACGTAACAAGTAAAACGCTCATGGCAGCAAGGCCAAAGAGCCCGTTTGTAAGCTTTTTAACCCGATGAAACAGAATCAATAACCCAGCAGTGGCGACTATCGTCGACGGTAACCTCGCCGCAAGCTCAGTCCAACCGAGCAGGGAAGAAAAAAACCTGACGAGCAACGCGTTGAGCGGTGGCGTCTGGTCGACGGTGAGCCGGAAAGTTGCCAGCAGGTCGCCAATCGTCGATGCCCGAGCAATAACGACAGTCATTATCTCGTCGAACCACAGCGGTCGCCGTGTAGCGATGATCAGACTCGATAGCACGAAGCAAATAGCTAGCGCGATCGCAAATACACTGCTCTTTGCCTCTATGCCATCGGCAAGGCGCTGCCAGGAGGACAGGTTAGGCTTGCCGATCAACAACGACTCACGATCAGGCACCCGGCCGCTCTTTCCGCTGCATTAGGTCACTCACGCTAAACTACCAAAGTACATATGCGAACGAAACTCGAGTGCCGATGCACATCGTTCGTCCTGGTAGTTGTACTGTTTGCGTAGCAGATTCCGGGAATGACAAAGCTTTCCGACTACGTTTTCTGCTTTTTGGCGGACCGGGGCGTCAAGGACGTTTTCCTCGTGACCGGCGGTGGCGCCATGCATCTGAACGATTCGCTAGGGCGCGAGAATCGCATCCGCTATGTCTGCAATCACCATGAGCAGGCCTGCGCGATGGCCGCCGAATGTTACGCCCGCGTTACGGGCGGCCTCGGAGTTGTCAACGTCACCACGGGACCGGGCAGCGTGAACGCGCTGAACGGAGTCTTCGGAGCATGGACGGATTCTGTTCCCATGCTGATTCTCTCCGGCCAGGTAAAGCGCGAAACATGTGCTGCGGTTCGCGGCATCCGGGACATCCGTCAGCTCGGCGATCAGGAAATCGACATCGTTTCGATGATCAAACAGATCACAAAATATTCGGTCTTGGTCTCGGATCCTTCCGCGATTCGGTACCACCTGGAGAAGGCCTACCATCTCGCTCTCTCCGGGCGGCCGGGCCCCTGCTGGCTGGATCTGCCGGTCGATGTCCAGTCCGCAAAAGTCGAGCCGGAAGAGCAGGCAGGATACGATCCCGCGGAGAATGAAGTAGCGACCGACGGGACTGTCTTGCGCAGTCAATGCACAGAAATCGTCCGCAGGCTTCGCGAGGCGAAACGTCCCGTCATCATGGCCGGAACGGGTGTTCGCGCTGCGCACACGCTTAACGAGTTTGAGCGGCTTGTCCGAAAGCTCCGAATCCCGGTTACAACCGCCTGGACGCATGATCTGATTGCTACCGATGACGAGTTATTCTGCGGAAGGCCCGGTACCATCGGCGAACGAGCCGGCAATTTCACGGTTCAGAATGCGGACGTGCTGCTGGTGCTGGGCTCGCGCCTCAACATCAGGCAGGTCAGCTATAATTGGCCCTCCTTTGCGCGTGAAGCCTTCAAGATTCAGGTGGACGTGGACGCGGCTGAACTGCACAAGCCTCTTGTCACGCCGGACCTTCCCGTACACTGCGATCTGCGCCTATTCCTGGCCGAATTGAATTCGCAGCTCGATGGTTGGGAACCCGCCGCCGCTCATCGCGATTGGCTCTTCTGGTGCCGGGAGCGTGTTGCTCGTTATCCGGTCGTTCAGAACAAGCACCGCAGATCGGCGTCTCCTTTGAATCCGTATTACTTCATTGAACTGCTGTTTGACGGACTATCGGACAGTGATGTAGTCGTTTGTGGGAATGCAACGGCGTGCATCGTGCCGTACCAGGCCGCGCGTCTGAGAAAGGGGCAGCGCCTCATTTCCAATTCGGGGTCGGCCTCGATGGGCTACGATCTTCCGGCGGCCATCGGAGCTGCGGTGGCGCGCCCGTCCGAGCGGGTCATTTGCCTCGCAGGCGATGGCAGCGTTCAGCTCAACATACAGGAGCTGCAGACTCTTGCTCATTACAACCTTCCGGTGAAGCTGCTCGTTTTGAACAACGGCGGATATCTCTCGATCCGGCAGACGCAATCCAATTTCTTCGGAAGAATGATAGGCGCCGGACCGGAGAGCGGAGTTTCTTCTCCCGACTTTACAAGGGTTGCGCAAGCCTACGGCATCCATTCGGCCTGCATCACCGGCATCGATTGCATGCCGCGCCTCTGGGAATTGCTTGCCGCCCCGGGCCCGGCCCTTTGTGAAATCATGCTCGATACGAAGCAGGAATTCGAGCCCCGGCTGAAGTCCCGGCAACTCCCCGACGGAACCATTGTTTCTCCGGCGCTCGAAGACATGTTCCCATTTCTCGAGCCGGAGGAACTTCGCTCCAACTTGTTCATTAAGCCGCAATGAGGCCGGAATATGGGAATCCAGGCCGCTCTCTTTGACCTTGATGGGACGCTCGTCGATTCGTTGCCGGGCATCGAGTTTTCCGTAGACGCGGCTATTGCGGAAGTAGGACTCCCAGTACGCAAGAGAGATTTGCGCCCCCTGATCGGCCCCCCCATTCGGGAGATTTTGGAGCAGTTGCTGCCGCAGGCGGATGCGCAGCAGCTTTCAAGTCTGGAAGCTGCTTTTCGGGCCTCTTATGACACGTGTGGCTGGCAGAAGACGATTCTTTATGAAAACGCCGCGCTCGTTCTTGAGAAGCTCAAAAGCGCCGGCGTCCAAGTCTTTGTAGTTACAAATAAGCCGACATTTGCTACCCATCGAATTCTCGAAGCTCTTGGCATTCTCCATCTCTTCGAAATTGTGCTTTGCCGTGACGCGCGAACACCGTGTTTCGGATCAAAGGCAGAAATGCTGGAAGACCTGGTCCGTACGTGTAACCTTCACCGCGATGAGTGCCTTTATATAGGCGATACATATGAGGACTATCTGGCGGGATTGGAATCTGGCATACAGGTCACGGTTGTGAGACGCGATGAGATGTGCGACCATCGCGAGTATCAGGGCTGTGTGACTGTAAGAAACTTGAACGAACTTCTGCCCGACAACATCAAACTCGAAGAGATTGCATGATTGATCGTGATATTTTTGACGAACTTTTTGTTTTAGAGATGGCTTGTAACCATTGGGGCCGCCTGGAGCGAGGATTTAGAATCGTTAATTCTTTCGGGCAGGTGGTCCGGTTCAACAACATACGGGCCGCTGTGAAACTGCAGTTCCGTGACGTGAATTCTTTCATTCACAGCAGTTTTAAGAACCGCAACGACATTCGCTATATCAAGAAGACGCTCGACACCCGGCTTTCCGACGACGACTTTGCGAAGCTCGTTGCTGGGATACGCGGAGCATCCTGCATACCGATGGCAACACCGTTCGACGAACGGTCCGTCGACCTGTGCTGCGAGCTTGGAATTCCTATTCTGAAGATCGCCAGTTCGGATCTCAACGACTGGGTCCTGATCGAAAAGATCGCAAAAACAAAGCGACCGGTTATTGTCTCGACGGGCGGTTCATCGTTGAAAGATCTCGATGATCTGGTTACATTCTTCGGCAATCGGAATATCCCCATGGCGCTCAATCACTGCGTCTCAATTTATCCGTCGGAGGATCGCGAACTCGAGCTGAACCAGATCGACTTTCTTAAAACACGGTATCCGTCGCTGACCATAGGCTTCTCGACCCATGAGTGCAGCGACTGGTCATCCTCGATGCTGATCGCCTACGCAAAAGGCGCCAGGACCTTTGAACGCCACATCGATATCGAGGCCGACAACATCCCGGTGTCGAGGTATTGCTCTCTCCCCGAGCAGATTGACACCTGGTTCAAGGCGTTCCACAAGGCTAAGGAGATGTGCGGCGCTCCTGGAACGCAGAAACGCATGCCGCCGCAAAAGGAAATCGAGTACCTCGACTCCCTGGTGCGCGGGGTGTATGCCAGGAAGGATTTGCCGGAGGGCCACATTCTGTGCGACGAAGATGTCTATCTGGCGATCCCTTTGCAGCAGGGACAGATCTCTTGCCGCGAGCTGATGCGGGGCGAAGTTTTGCGCCTCAGCGTTGCCAAGGACGAGCCTGTCATGATCGACGTGATCGACAGCCCTTACGCGCACATTAGATCGCTGAGGGATCTCATCTATCGTCGCGGCCTGCCGCGCACACAAGCTGTAGCGGTCCTATCCCGCGCCCATTCGTAATAGAGCCAACACAGTCAGGCTGAAAGCCAGATTGGCGCCGACCAGAATCAGACCGATGCGCCGTTCGCCCTTTCGCAGAAGCCAGAGCCAGAGACCGCTACCGGCTAGGCCGACAAGCGCAACGCAGGTAAGCGCCACTGCCGCCGCCCACACTTTCATCGGCGATGAAGAATGCCAAATTCCCGTTGCGTGATGCATGCGGTTCAGTACGCCAACGAAGCCCAAAGTGCGAGTAGTAATGTCGACTTTTTTCGCGGAATCCTTGCAGGCCACGTCGTGCGTTGTTCCCACCGAAGCGATTCGAACAGTCAACGCCTGTGCTGTCCGGCTCACCCCAATCAACTCACCGCGCCACCCCTCCCTCTGCATGAGTTCGTGCGCAAGCGCGCGCGGATTATCGCACCCCGAACGCACCAAGGCGCTCTCTTGCCGGACAGTCGTCTGGACCGGGAACCACGATCTGTGCGCCATCTGAATGGCGCTCGCCGCATACATGAGCAGGAACGGTCCGGAGAGAAGGCCGAGAATGAGATGCGTCGTTCGAATATATCGATACACCGATTACCTCAGCAGGAACCACAGCAGAACGAACGCGCCGATGCCGGCGCCTGAAACGGCCAGTGTCCACGGCGGCTCAGGGCGGGTCAACCACAGCACGACGCCGGATAATGAAAATCCGGCAAGACACCACATTGCGAATTCATTCCACATTGCCCAGGCGCGCACGAGTGGCGGACCGGAATAGTCGATCGGGATTGCGGTATGCGCGTTATTGAGAAACGAGGTCAAGCTAGTTCGGGTCGTCTCAATCCTGAGGCGGCGCTCTTTCTCCAGAACAGTTACGCGGTCCAGACCGTTTAGCGTATAGAACTCCAGCAGCAAATTCTGGTTTGCATCGCGCCGGAGGGCCGAAGGGGGAAGCGGCGAAGAGAGGGGAATGTTGAGGCGCCGGTAAACTGAATCAGCCACCTCTTTATCGGTCGCAGTGGCGACGGGCGCAAACGGCACATAGTGAACGGCAGGCGGCGACGCGGGCAGCTCATTTGTCTTCAGTGTCTCGGACAGCCCGGCAATCGCGTACACTCCCAGATGCGAAATCGTCAGCAAACCCGCGTACATATGCAATTTCAATAACAATTGCCGAATACGTTTCATCAAAGTCAGCTATCGAGATGCATCGCACCCATTGCATAAAAACAGGCTACGTTAGCGGTCACCTAGAAATTCACTTGAATGCGCCGTTCCAGCGCAAACCCACGCGCCACAGCCGCGGCGCGCCGGTGTTTGGATTGGGCGTAAGCGCAACCAGATAACTGCGATCGAGGAGATTGTCGATGGATGCCATTATGGAGAAGCTTTTCGTCAAGTGCTGCTGGACCGAAAACTCGAGCGTCGTGTAGCCGGGCAGTAGAAATTGATTTAGATCGTCGTCGAAGACGAGGCTAAAAGCTCGGATACCGGCCGATATCAGCGTGGATTTCGCCGAGTAGGTAAGTTGAGCGGTTCCGGTGTGCTTTGGGACCTGCGGAATCCGTTGACCTGTTGCAAGGCGCGAATCGGCATATTGATATCCCGCTTCTGCGATCCAATGCGTCCAGTGATGGTGTATGCCTGCTTCCAGGCCGCGAGAAAGGGCACTCGGAAAATTCGTGCGCTGGCGCAGAATGAGTGTGGGTGAAGTGGAGAGAGTAGTGTTATCGACAAGATTGTTCAGATCGTTGTGAAAGAGCGTGAAAGAGATGCGCGTTCGCTCGGCGAAATAATCGACGCCGGCTTCCACGCCTACCAGCCCTTCCGGAACCAGCCCGGCATTTGCGAGCGTAAGTACGTTTCCCACCCGGAAGTTGCGATACAGCTCGTTCAGGGTAGGGGCGCGAAAACTTCGATAGCCCGAAGCGCGGAAACGGAACTGACGAAGCGTGAATGTGGCGCCGGCGTTCGGACTGACGAAGGTTTCGTCCCGCTGGCCCGTGAACTGATGACGGATACCGGCAAAGAAACGAACCGGACCAAAAGTCACGTCGCCTTGGCCAAACAGACCGTGTTCCAGTAGAGTTCCTCCAGAGCGCGCCGTGATCTGCGTAGCGTATGAATAGTCGTAGCTGATTCCACGGGTATCGTCTGCGTCCGCGCCGAGTACGGTGTTCCAGCGGCTTGCATGGTGTTGCCAGTACATCACGCCGCCTGTATCCTGGACCGGAACCGTTTGGCGGGAGGTCAGCCTCTCGAAATTACGGCCAGGCGAGACGCTCGAAAACGTGCTGTGAAACTGCTCCTGCGTATGAAATCCGAGAACCGAGAGTTCATCATTGGTCCACGAATGAGTGTAAGTGACGCCCAGCGTGCCTAAACCTGTTGAATTGTGCGTGAGGACCGTCCCGTTTTGGCGCTCTTCAGCGAGGATGTCGAAGTGAATCGCGAGGCGGTTCGCGATACCAAGGTAATCGATACGCACATCTCCCATGGCGAACCGCAGGTTCGCAGGCGTGTCGACACTGCCACGAACGTAATCGGGCGTTACGTAGTAACCATCCGTTGTAAAGTCACGCGAATGGACCGAGAGGCCCCATAAACCCCAAAAGTTCGAATATGCGCCCGAAACGTCGTGTGTATTCTCATTTCCGGCCAGGTAATTGAGAAAAAGATGATCGTGCTCTTCGGGCGCGGAGAAAAGCGAAATCGAGCCGCCCATCGCGCGATCCCCAAAAAGGCTTGTAGACGCGCCGCGATTCACTTCCACGCGGTCTATATACGACGGATCAATGCGATCCCAATAGACCCAACCACCAAAGGGATCGTTTAGTGGAATGCCGTCCCACAGCAGCAGAGTGCGGCTCGCGCCGGAGGAACTGGTGCCGCGCAACGACACGCCCTGTGTAGTGGGATTCGCAACCACACTCGATGAGCGCCGAAACAGGCTGAAACCCGGCACCTGCCGTAGACGATCATCCAACTCAATTCCGGGAATGGCCTGAAGCTCGGTCTGGTCCAGGACCGTGATCGCGGCCGGTGCTTCGCTATTGATCGTCGCGTTTACTGTGACCGTAGTTTTTAGTGCCGGAATCTCAGCCGATGTGGAAGGCGCGGTCTGCGGCTGCCCTTGCTGAGGTTGGCTCTGAGCCAGGACGCAGCAAGCGGAGAGAACACTGACAAGGATGACGGAGGTTTGAGGCATCACTGATTCTGAGGCTGATAGCTCCCGTCATCTCCGGATCCGGGAACTTTTTCTATATGGGCTCGTATTCTAAGGTACATGACCGCCGAATACGCGATCGAGACCTCCGGGCTCGAGAAGGTGTATCGATCCCGCTTTCGTGGCCGTGAGATCCGCGCGGTTTCAAACCTCACGCTGCGCGTTCCAGTGGGTACCAAGTACGGGTTGCTCGGGCCCAATGGGGCAGGGAAGACCACCTTCGTCAAGATGCTGCTCTCGGCAGTCAATCCTACTCTAGGGCACGCGGCCTTGTTCGGCAGGGATGCGCGGGATCCCGAAGCCAGGCGTCCCGTCGGTTATCTTCCGGAAAACCACCGCTTCCCGACGTATCTCACCGGGCGCGGAATGCTGGATTTTTACGGCGGGCTTTCCGGTATGGAAAGCAGCGAGCGCACGAAGCGGATTTCCGAGCTGCTCGATCTCGTCGGTTTGGCTAACTGGGCTGACGTCCGGCTCAAGAAATTCTCCAAAGGCATGCTCCAAAGGCTTGGCCTGGCGCAAGCCCTAATGCACCGTCCGAGGCTGCTTGTTCTCGACGAACCGACAGATGGTGTGGACCCCGTGGGCCGGCGGGAAATACGCGATATTTTGAACACTCTGACCGGCAGCGGCGTCACCGTCTTCATTAACTCCCACCTGCTCAGCGAAGTCGAAGCATTCTGCGAGTACGTTGCCATTTTGCGTAAAGGTGAGCTGGCGCTCGAAGGCAAGGTGAGCTCGCTCGTGGCCGGCCGCGGCTTTCGTGTCTGCGCTTCGAACGTGCCCGAGCAGGCACTGCTCGAAATCAGGGCCATCGGCGCATCGATTCTGCCTTCGGCCGAAGGACTGGAAATCCACACTGCCACAAGAGAGCAGGCGAATATGGCGATCGACACAATTCGTTCGGTTGGTGGATTGATAGATGCCGTTGCCGCATCCAGCACGAGTCTGGAGGATGTGTTCATTCGCACGCTGCAGAACGGGAAAGCGGCTTGACATGAGACATGCAAGTCCGTTATGGGAGTTGATCTCCGATACGTTTCAAGAAGCTCGAGCCCGCTGGCTGTTTTGGGGCCTGTTCGCTCTCTCCAGCTTGCTGATCGCGATTTTCTTGTTCGTTCTGAAAATCGATCTCGTGCAGGGCGCGGTCACACTGATGGGCGCGCAATCGACAAGTAAGCCGATTGGCGATATTCGGGAATTTGTAAACCACTCTTATTCATGGGTGTCGATCGCTCTCTACATTTGGGGAACCTTCCTCGCGATATTTGCTTCAGCCGGCCTAACTCCCAGCGTGCTCGAATCGGGCCGCATTGGGCTCTTACTCTCCAAGCCCCTGACGCGTACGCGGCTGTTACTAGGTCGATATTTGGGTAACGTCTGCGTGGTGGCTCTCAATCACATCTATCTGATCTCTAGCGTGTGGCTCATCCTCGGCATTAAGACCCACATTTGGGAGCCTCGCTTCCTGCTGGCAATTCCCATCAGCATTTTCATTTTTGCTGTCTTGCTCTGCGTAGTTGTACTGATTGGAGTACTTTCAGAATCGGCAGCCCTCTCGGTCATGGTGGCCGTTGCGCTGATGCTGGTGAGCACCATCCTCGCGCAGCGCCAGGTCGTTGTGAGGCTGCTGAGTTCCCAATGGTCGCGCGATCTCTGGCTGGCCTTCTACTGGATCGTTCCCAAGGTATTCGATCTCGGTGCAGCGATGAAACAGATTATTTTGTACGACCGGCAGGCCGCTTGGCTGACGCCGATCTGGACCTCGGCCGCATTTGGTATTGGCGTGCTTTTCACGGCGGTGTACGCTTTTCAGAGGCGGGATTTCTGATTGCGTCATTTTGGTCCATTCTTTCTTGGGTTGTTGCTGATCACGGCCGCCTGCGGCACGCGGCAGAGCACTGGCGTTTCGGTCAGCCGCACCGCTCGTCGAATGATCCCACCGGACGCTCGGGCCCTGGCCGGTATCGACATCGCCAGCCTGAAGAATACCGAGTTCTACAAGCGTGAAGGGAAGCGGCTCAACATGCCGCTCCTCGATTCGACGGAAGAGCGCCTCGGATTAGATCCGCGCCGCGACCTGTCGAATGCCGTTATCGCCTGGGATGGTAAGAAGTATCTGCTCATCGTCGAGGGCCGTTTTTCGCCCGCCGAGTTAGAACGAAGACTGACAGCGGCAGGCGCGCATGAAACGCCTTATCGGAAGTACAAACTGGTCGGCGATATTGTGAACGCCGTTGCTGTTCTGAACGAGGGCGTGATCGCCGCCGGCCCGCTCGCGGCGCTGGAGCCCGCCATTGACCGATTCGAAGATAGCCGTGGCGGCGTGCCGGAGAGTCTCCACCAACAATTGGATAAAGTGCCCAAAACTGACCAGGCCTGGCTCGTCAGCACAGGAGGCCTGCCTTTTGTCGAGATACGAATGCGTTCCGATATCCAATCCGCGCTGTCGAATATCGTGGATTATGTGAATGCTATGAGCGCGGGTATTCGCGTTGATAGCGGTCTTCACCTCCAGGCTGAAATCGGTTGCATCTCCGATCAGGGCGCCAAACGCGTTCATGATGCGCTGCGCGGTGTAATCGCGTTCGGCAGGTTGTCGACAAAAGACAACGAGACGGAACTGCTGCGCGTGTACGATGCCATTCACGTAAACCAAAAGCAACAGGCCGTGGCTGTGAGCGCCGATTTTGCCGGCGAACTTACCGATGCGCTCCTGAACCGCATTTTGGGAGAATCGGCAACCGGCAGCCGCCTCAAGGCCGGAAACTGAACCCGCCACGTTGAGAAGACCGCCTAAAGCGTTGATTTTCCGCCTTCGCTGATGTAGTTGCGGTTCCAGCCCGGAATTTCAACCTTTACATCACCTTTTATCACTGCCTGGCACCCCAGGCGCGAACGAAGTGTAAGCCCGGCTGCCATATCCAACCTGTCAAGTTCATCGTCGTCGGCTTCGGAAAGGTTGTGTTCGCCTTCGAGAACGATGACATGGCAGGTTGTGCAGGCGCAGCTTCCTCCGCAGGCATGTTCCAGGTGAAGCTTATGATTCAACGCCACATCGAGAATCGAATTGCGCTTCCCATGGTCGGCGTACGGCATCTTGCCCGGTTCGAATTCAGCGGTTTTATCCTCCGGCAAGAATGTTACTTTCGGCACAACCCATTGTATCGGTCTGCCGCGTAACTACATGCAAGGAATGCCGTTCGTCATACTGGAAAGAAGTGTTTCAGGAAATCGAAGAGAAACTGAAGGCGGTTTTGGAAGAGCAGCTCCGTACAAGGCTCGGCGTTACGGCGAAAATCACTGTGGAGCAACCGAAGCAAAGTTCGTTTGGTGAGCTGGCGATTCCGGTAGCATTTCAGCTCGCGCGCCAACTCAAACGGCCTCCTAAGCAGATTGCGGAGCAATTGATTCAGGGAATCCCGCAGGTCCCCGGCGTCGCTTCGTTTGAGATTGCAGGGAACGGCTATATGAACATTCGCCTCGATCGTGGCGTTTACGCCGGGCTCCTGATGCGCGAAACGGTTCAAGCGAAGCCGTGTTCAGACGGAAAGATTATCGTCGAGCACACCAATATCAATCCCAATAAGGCGGCGCACATCGGGCATCTGCGTAATGCCGTTCTAGGCGATACTTTCGTCCGCATGCTGCGGCGTCGTGGGAACTTGGTGGAAGTGCAGAATTACATCGACAATACGGGCGTGCAAGTGGCTGACGTAGTTGCCGGCTTCCACTACCTTGAGAAGAAAACACCGGCCGATGTTCAAGCCTTAATTGAAACCTCTGAGACCCGCTTCGATTACCTCTGCTGGGATCTCTATGCGCAGATATCCGCACACTACAAGCATCAACCGGATTCGCTCGCGTGGCGCTCGGCGACCCTGCATGCTATCGAGAGCGGCACGGGTGAACTGGCAGAACTGGCGCATAAGGTCGCCGACGCGATCGTACAGGCGCATCTAGGAACGATGTATCGATTAGGCGTTGAATATCAGTTACTTCCGCGAGAAAGTGAAATCCTTCATCTGAAGTTTTGGGCGGCAGCCTTTGAATTGCTGAAGCAGCGCAAAGCGATTTACCTGGAAACCCAAGGGAAAAATAGGAGTTGCTGGGTCATGCCGGCTGCTGCCTTTCGCGAATTCCCGGAATCTGCGGAGGCCGAAGACGATAGTAAGGTCATCGTTCGCTCCAACGGAACAGTCACCTACGTCGGGAAGGACATCGCCTATCAGCTTTGGAAATTCGGGCTGCTCGGCAAGGATTTCTTCTACTGCCTCTGGTCGGTGTATCCGGACGGGCATCAGGTCTGGGTCACAACGGATCAACAGGGTAACGGTAATGCGCCGCATTTCGGCGGAGCGGCAAGGGTCTTCAACGTGATAGATTCGCGGCAATCGTATCTACAGGACGTTGTAGTGGCCGGGCTGCGCGCGCTCGATTTCAACGAACAGGCCGACGCGTCCACGCACTTCTCGTATGAGATGGTTGCGCTCTCGCCCCGAACCTGCGTCGAGATGGGGATCCCGCTTTCCGATGAAGATAAAAAGCGTCCATACGTGGAAGTGTCGGGCCGCAAGGGACTCGGTGTGAAGGCCGACGATTTGATCGACAAATTGATTGAGACCGCGCTCGAAGAAGTGGAGCAGCGCCATCCCGACGCTCCTTGTGAAGAGCGGCGGGGCGTGGCGGAACAGATTGCGGTGGGTGCCCTCCGGTATTTCATGCTGAAGTTCACGCGCAATTCGGTGATCGCGTTCGATTTCCACGAGGCGTTGAGCTTCGAAGGCGAGACCGGGCCCTACGTGCAATATGCCGCCGTTCGTGCTGGGAATATTCTGCGCAAGTATGAACAGCGTGGCGAGCAGCTACCGTCGTTTGCTGACGTGCTTAGCGAACAAGCCTTGCGGCGGTCCTTCGAAACCGAGGGCATCTGGCAGGTAATCCTGCTTGCTTCAAAGTCGGACAGCGTCGTCGAACGGGCGATCTCGTCCGGCGAGCCCGCGCACGTTGCAAAATATGCCTTCCAGCTTGCCCAGAGCTTCAATAACTTCTATCACGAGTACCCGGTGATTACAGAACCGGATGTAGAACGGCGAAACATTCTGCTATGGCTGACTCAGTATGTCCGAGCGCAGCTCGTGGCGACGCTGAATGTCCTCGGGATCACCGTGCCGGCATACATGTAATTCCTGGCCCTGCGGGATCAAGACTGGCTTGACCGTTACAATGGGCAGATGCCGGGGGAGAACGCAACTCCGTTAAGCTTTGAGGCGAGCCTGCAGGAGCTGGAGCGCATCGTCAAAGAGCTGGAGAAGGGTGATTTGCCGCTGGAACAGAGCCTCGCATTGTTTGAGTCCGGCATGCACCTCAGCGCCGAGTGCAAGAGGCAACTGGAAGAAGCCGAGGCGCGTGTAGAGATTCTGATGAAAAAAGGATCGGAGATGGTCGCGGTTCCGTTTAACCCCGAAAAGCCGCTGAAATGACGAGAGCGGAAGAAGCCAGTCTCCAGGACTACTTGTCCGAACAGGTCCCCCTCATTGATCGCGCTCTGAATGAATGGGTGCCAGAGGAAGATGTCGCTCCTGTTTCCATTCATCGAGCGATGCGGTACAGCCTGTTTGCGGGTGGTAAACGGATTCGGCCGATCCTGGCGATTGCGGCGGCGCGCGCCGTTTCCGATTCGCCGGATGGCGTGGAGAACGCAGCCTGCACTCTGGAGCTGATCCATACATATTCTTTAATTCACGACGATCTTCCGGCTCTTGATAATGACGACCTTCGGCGTGGCCGTCCCACCTGCCATAAGGTTTTCGGCGATGCCATAGCAATACTGGCAGGCGATGCCCTTCTCACCCTCGCTTTCGAGGTTCTCAGCCGCCTGCGGCACGTCAATGCGGACCGCAAGATACGGCTGGTTGATGAACTTTCTCGTTCCGCCGGAACCGTGGGGGGAATGATCGCAGGACAGGTGAACGATATCGAAGGCGAGCGCCGGCACCCCACCGCGCATCTGCTCGAATCAATCCATCGCGCAAAAACAGGAGCGCTTCTTCGTGCCAGCGTTCGCCTGGGCGCCATCTATGCCGGCGCGATGGAGGACGAATTGGCTGCGCTCTCCAGCTATGGAGAACACGTCGGGCTGGCGTTCCAGATCATTGACGACGTGCTCGACGTCGAAGAGTCGTCCGAGGCTCTCGGAAAAACGGCAGGGAAAGACGAGGCACAACAAAAGATCACCTTTCCGGCCGTTTACGGCCTCGCGCGATCGCGTGAAATGGCGGAAGAGGAACGCCTTGCAGCGCACACTGCCTTACGCATCTTTGACGATCGCGCGGAACGGTTGCGCCAGATTGCGGATTTCATCGTGCACCGCAAAGCGTGACGGCAAAGAAACAACGGCTGGATATGCTGCTGGTTGAGCGCCAGCTGGTTGAATCCCGTCAGAAGGCGCAAGCCTTGATTCTCGCCGGCGAGGTCAAAGTCGATGGACAACAGTCGGACAAGCCCGGCCGGCTGATCTCGCCGGAAAGCCGCATCGAGGTGAAGCAGGCGCTGAAATATGTCAGCCGTGGCGGTCTGAAGCTGGAATCGGCGCTGGCTCATTTTGCCATTCCTGTGCCGGGGCGGGTGTGCATGGATGTCGGAACGTCGACCGGGGGATTTACGGATTGCCTGCTCCAGCATGGGGCCTCGCGCGTTCACGCAGTGGATACGGGCGCGGGCCAGATCGATTGGAAATTGCGCTCGGACCCGCGCGTTATCCTGCATGAGCGCGCCAATGCGCGATACCTTGCCTTCGGCGATATCGGCGAACCAGTGAACCTGATTGCCTGCGACGTGAGCTTCATTTCGGTCATTCTGCTAATTCCACCCTTGGCGGCCTTGCTTGCAGCAGACGGCGATTGGATTATTCTCGTTAAGCCGCAGTTTGAGGTTGGCCGGGAGCGCGTAGGCAGAGGAGGGATCGTGCGGGATCCTGCGGCCCAGACCATGGCTTGCGACCGAGTGGCGCGCGCAGTGCAGGAGGCCGGCTTCACCTCGGCGCTCATCGAGAGCCCCATCCTGGGGGCCGAAGGCAACCGCGAGTTTCTCCTGCACGCACGAAGGCCGAGCGCGAACACAGGTTAACGCAATCGGAGCAAGTTAATCTATCTTTTCGGAGATTCGGGTTTCGGGATGCGGAAGATTACGACCGTGGGAATCATTTCAAAGCCCCACCTGGCGCAGGCGGCTAAAATCGCTTGCGACCTGCTCGAATGGCTGGACGAGCGCGGAATCGCGTACAAGTGCGACCGCGAAACGGCCGCATACGCCGGCTGTTCGGTGTTCTTTCCGCGTGAAGAGCTGAGCGAGGGAGCTGATCTCGTCATTGTGCTCGGTGGGGACGGCACTCTTCTTTCAGCGGCGCGCTTCGTGGCCGGGCGCGACATCCCCCTTTTTGCCGTCAATCTGGGCCACCTGGGATTCCTGACAGCAATTCCGGTGGAGGATCTCTTCCCTGAGCTCGAGCGCGCCTTGCGCGGGGAACACCGCATCGGCCCCCGCCGCATGGTCGATTGCGAACTGGTCCGCCAAGGCCAGACGATCGCTGCCTACTCCGCGCTTAACGATGTCGTTGTCACGAAGTCGGAGCTCGCCCGTATGATCGATCTCGACACGCTCGTCGATGATCATTTCGTCGCTGCGTACAAGGCCGACGGCTTGATCGTTTCGACGCCAACCGGATCAACTGCGTATTCCCTTTCGGCAGGCGGGCCGGTCGTCTTCCCATCGGTGGCCGCGCTCTGCATCACGCCGATCTGCCCGCACATGTTGACCAACCGGCCGGTGATCGTGCCGGAGAACAGCGTGATTCGGATTTTGAATCACGGCGAAAATGGTACGTACCTGACCATCGACGGGCAGGTCGGCGAACCGCTCTCAAGGGGCGACCACATCGTGTGCCGCGCTTCGGCGAAAACGATTCAGTTGATCCGCCCGCCTAACATGCTCTTCTTCGACGTACTGAGGGAAAAGTTGAAGTGGGGGGAACGTTAGCGAAAAATTTTCGATCAGTCACTCCTCCGGCTTGACATCGGCCGCCTCGAAGCATATATAAGTAACTTAGGCATGCCAATTGTAAGCTACTTAGGTGTCATGTGAGCCGCCCCTCGGACCTGATTCAGGGCACGCTCGACCTGCTTATCCTGAAGACGATCTCGATCGAGCCGATGCACGGCTGGGCCATTGGAAAGCGGATCCAACAGGTCAGCGACGAGGCGTTGCAGATTACACAGGGTGCTCTCTACCCGGCGCTGCACCGGTTGGAACAGCAAGGCTGGATTTCAGCCGAGTGGCGAGTTACCGAAACCGGGCGGGAAGCGAAGTTTTATCGCCTCACAAAGGCCGGCAGAACACAGCTCGAGAAAGAACTCGCGCAATGGGAGCGCCTCTCGAATGCGGTGGGCCTGGTGATTCGCATGGCCTAGGAGGGTTGCATGAAGCCGAGGCGGTGGCGGGATGTTCTGCGCATGCGGGCGCGTTCCATATTTCGCGCTAACCGTATGGACGAAGAACTGGCCAAAGAACTGGACTTCCATCTGGATCGGGCTATCGCGGAAGCGCGCGCCCAGGGATCATCACCCGAGACCGCGCGCCTAGCGGCACTAAAAAGGTTGGGCGGAATGACTCACGTTCAGGAGGAATGCCGCGACATGCGGAGGACGAATTTTCTTGAAAACGCAAGGCAAGACACCCGCTATGCAGCCAGGATGCTGGCGAAGAGTCCCGGTTTTACCGCGGTGATCGTGCTGACGATGGCGCTCAGCATCGGAGCGACCAGCGCGATCGTCAGTGTAGTGGAAGGCGTTTTGCTCCGATCGCTCCCGTATCGCGCGCCGGACCGCCTGGTGCGGATTTTTACGACCAACGAGGAGTTTCCCAAGTTCCCTATCAACCGGAACGATTTTCTGGATTTTCGGTCGCGTCTGCACTCTTTTGAGTCGATAGCCGCTTACGTACATAACGATATGCAGCTCTCCGGTTCGGGGGAAGCGGTTCGGCTTTCCGGATTCTCGGTTACTGCCAGCTTCTTTCGGGTTCTGGGCCTGAAGCCGGCGATTGGGCGCGAGTTTGACCATAGCGATGAGCTGCCGGGACGGGGGCATGTTGCGATCATTAGCGATACAATTTGGCGCACACGCTTGGGCGCCCGCCGGGATGTCCTGGTGCGGAAAGTCATTCTGAACGCGGTGCCGTATACCGTCGTGGGTGTCATGCCTCCCGGCGTTCAGCACCCGGGCAACATGTATCACGCCGTCGCATATGGCGACACGGTGGATCTTTGGACTCCATTCACATTCACAAATCCGCAGGATCGAGGATCGCATTTCCTGGATGCCGTGGCACGCTTACGCCCGGGAGTAACCGCCGCCCAGGCGCAAAGCGAGATGAACGCGGCGATGAAGCAATTGGCGAGGGAGCATCCGGACGGCGACAGCGGATGGAATGTGCTCGTGATTCCGCTCGACAAGGAAATTGTGGGTCGAAGTGAACGGATGCTGCTGGTGCTTCTCGGGGCGGTTGTGTTGGTCTTGCTGCTCGCGTGCGTAAACGCCGCCAACCTGCTTCTGGCGCGCGCGACAGCCCGGCAGCGCGAAATTGCAGTGCGAGCCGCGGTCGGGGCTGGACGGTGGCGATTGATACGTCAGATGCTTACGGAGAGCGTGCTGCTCGCCTTGGCCGGCGCGGTGATCGGAGCGGGTTTGGCTGTCGCTGGAGTGAAGATTCTGGTAGCGCTGTTGCCTGCTGACTTTCCGCGAGCCGGTGACATTCGCGTCGATGTTCCCCTCTTCCTGTTCGCGCTCGTGATTGCCCTCGGTACAGGTATCGCGTTCGGCACGGTTCCGGCATGGCAAGGCTCGCGGGCAGATTTAAGGGATGCGCTGCATGAGAGCGGGCGGAGCGCAACCGGCAGCCGAGCGACTCTTCGCTTGCGCAACGGACTCGTGATGAGCGAAGTGACCTTGGCGTGTGTGCTGTTAATCGGCGCGGGCCTGATGTTGCGGAGCTTCGTCAATCTGCTGAAAACAAACCCGGGCTTTCGCCCGGAGCAGGTGCTCACGGCAAGCATTTCGCTTCCAGACGCGAGCTACAAAGACAATAATGCTATTGCTGCGTTTTACCAACGGCTCCTTCCAGAGATCCGCAACATACCGGGAGTGAGCGCGGCGGGAGCCGGTTCCGACCTGCCGTGGACCGGCTGGGACGACAATGCCGGCGGATTTCAGATTCAAGGCGAAACTCCTCCGCCCCGGGAGTCGTTCCATGCACGCTTTCATATGGCGACGCCAGGATATTTTCGTGCGCTTGGCATGGCGGTTATTCGCGGACGGGCGTTCGATGAACACGACAAAACGGATAGCAGAGGTGTCTTGATTATCAATGAAGCTATGGCCCATTTTTGGCGCCATGGTGACGCGCTGGGCGGAAAGCTTACGTACGCCGATCATCCAAAAGACAAAGACTGGCTCACGATCGTTGGCATCGTCGCCGACGTGAAAGACACGCCAAAAGATGCAGGCGCGCAGCCGGCATTCTGGTGGCCCATGCTGCAGGAGCCATTCCCGCTGGCGGCCAATTCTTCCGTCGCGATTCGCTCGAACCTGGACCCCAAACTGCTTGCAGGCCGTTTGCGCTCCGCGGTGCGTGCACAGGATGGGAACCTCGCCGTTTCCGATGTCCGCACGATGGAGCAGGTGGCGGCGGGATCGTACGCGACCGCGCGATTTGCGCTCTTCCTAGTGGCGCTGTTTGCAGCCTTGGCGCTCTCCTTGGCGGCAATTGGAACCTATGGCGTCATCGCCTATTCGGTGAGCCAGCGAATCCACGAATTTGGAGTGCGGATGGCGTTGGGCGCGGGTCCTTGGCGTGTGATGCGCAGTGTGCTGGCAAACGGAATGAAGCTGGCCATCGCTGGAACGGTGCTTGGAATTGTGCTGGGTCTCACGCTCTCCCGCTTGCTCGGCAACTTGCTATACGAAGTTAGCGCCTTGGACCCCGTTGCGATTGTCGCAACCTGCGCAATTGCGATCGCAGTGGCGGCTGTGGCCTGCTACGTGCCCGCCATCCGTGCGACGCGGGCGGACCCCGTGAACGCGCTGCGAGCGGAATAGGCTGAAGCTGAGCCACGCGCGTTACATGCGCTTTCGTCTTCGAAAGAGAGAATCGCAATCGCTTTGAGACACGTCTAAGAGGTGAGCGTAGGGGGAGTTTGACCTTGCCGTCGGGGTGGGCACCGGGAGTAAACCGCCAATGTGCGACTCCGGAGCATCGTGGCCCGAGCTGTTTTAATCTAACAGTTAAGGCGGCACCATTGGACACAGTTGGTGCTATACGGGTGGATTCTCTTTCGAAGATTTACCACTCGGGCGGCACGGAGGTCATTGTCTTCGTCGATCTTTCGCTCGACGTGTGCCGCGGCGAGCAACTGGCGATTATAGGCGAGTCCGGGGCGGGCAAATCGACCCTTATGCACCTGCTGGGCGGGCTGGACAGGCCGTCCGGTGGAAGAATCTACTACGGCGAGCGCGAGATCGTTTCGCTTGGCGACAAAGAGTTGGCCGATTTCCGGAACCGGGAGATTGGGTTCGTTTGGCAGAATCCATCGCTCTTACCAGAATTCAGCGCGTTAGAAAACGTAATGATGCCGCTGCTCATTCGCGGTATGGGCCCGGACGTAGCGCAGAAAACGGCACGAGAGAGATTACGCGAAGTCGGACTGCGGTCCCGCGAGTCGCACCGGGCTGGGGAATTGTCGGGCGGAGAGCGACAGCGCGTGGGGCTGGCGCGCGCTCTGGCAGCCGGTCCAAGAATTCTTTTGGCCGATGAGCCGACCGGCAACCTCGATTTCCGTACCGGGGAATCAATTATCGATCTTCTAAGAGAGTTGCACGCGACACACGAACTGACCTCTGTCGTGGTTACACATAACCTGAGTTTCGCGAGCCGCTGCGATCGGGTTCTAGAGTTAAAGAAGGGCGCTCTGCATATCCTCTCGGTAATGGAATTGCAAGAGGCCGGAGTAGTTGTACAAGACGCAACCCGTCTTGACGGTGGCACTTATGTTTGAACGATACACCGAGAAAGCTCGCCGCGTTATTTTCTTCGCGCGGTACGAGGCGAGCCAGTTCGGCAGTCCTTATATTGAGACCGAACATCTTTTGCTCGGCCTTTTGCGGGAGGATAAAGCGCTCGCGAATCGGTTTCTGAGGTCGCATGCCGCGATCGAATCGATTCGCAAGCAGATTGAGGCGCACACCACGGTTCGTGAAAAGGTTTCGACATCGGTCGATTTACCTCTGAGTCACGAATGCAAGCGTGTTTTGGCGTATGGGGCCGAGGAGGCAGAGCGGCTCAGCCATAAGCACATCGGCACCGAGCATCTTTTGCTCGGCCTGTTGCGGGAAGAGAAGAGCTTCGCTGCGGAGATCCTGCACGAGAGAGGCCTGCGGCTCTCGGCAGTACGGGAAGAGATCGCTCGCTCGGCCTCAGAGAAGACCTCGGCCAGCCGGCCTAAAGAGAGCTCCTTGCTGGCCGAGTTCAGCCGGGACCTGACGCAGGCCGCGGTGGATGGCATGCTGGATCCGCTGATAGGACGGGATTCGGAGGTGGACCGGGTCGTACAGATCCTGTGCCGCCGGACCAAGAACAACCCGGTGCTGATTGGCGAACCGGGCGTCGGGAAGACGGCGATCGTGGAGGGATTGGCGCAACGCATTGCGGACGGCGATGTGCCGTCGTTTCTGTCCGATAAGCGCATTCTGGCGCTGGATCTTTCTTTGATTGTGGCGGGCACCAAGTACCGCGGCCAGTTTGAAGAGCGTTTGAAGACAATCATGAAGGAGCTGATGGAAAACCAGAACGCCATCATCTTCATCGACGAACTGCACACGCTGGTAGGCGCCGGCTCAGCCGAAGGATCGCTCGATGCGGCCAATATCCTGAAACCTGCCCTGTCGCGCGGTGAAATTCAGTGCATCGGCGCGACAACACCCGCCGAATATCGCAAGTCGATCGAAAAGGACCGCTCACTTGAGCGCCGGTTCCAGGCGGTGAAAGTTCCACCTCCCAGCGAAGGTGACGCGATCCGCATTCTTTTCGGCATTAAGGAACGCTACGAGAAGTTTCACGCGGTAGCCTACACCGATGAAGCGATCGAATCCGCTGTCTACACGTCCACTCGCTTCATTCCCGATCGCTTCCTGCCGGACAAGGCGATTGACCTGATCGATGAAGCCGGTGCCCGGGTCAAGCTGCGGCAAACCACGCTGCCGGCCGAGGTCGCCGATATTCAGAAGCGAATCAAGTTCATCGTTCATCGCATGGAGAACGCGATCGCCAACCACGAGTTTGAGAAGGCGCGCTTCTACTCCGACGAAGAGCGAAAGGAACGCGAAAACCTTCGCCAGCTTCGGGAAAAATACAATTTAGACGACACCTCAACCGGCGTGGTCTCCAAAGACGATATAGAAGACGTTGTGGCACGCTGGACCGGCGTGCCTATGACGTCTATCAAGGAAGAAGAAATCAACAAGCTGCTCCGCATCGAGGAGGAGCTGCACAAACGGGTGATCAGCCAGGAGAAAGCCATTTCGGCTCTTTCCAGAGCGATTCGCCGCTCACGCGCGGGGCTGAAATCGCCGAAGCGTCCCGCCGGGTCCTTCCTCTTCCTTGGGCCTACCGGAGTCGGTAAGACCGAAGTGGCCCGGGCACTGGCAGAGTTTCTCTTCGGCAGCGAGAAATCTCTGATCCGATTCGATATGTCGGAGTTCATGGAAAAGCACTCCATCTCCAAGCTGATCGGATCGCCTCCGGGATATGTCGGCTACGAGGAAGGCGGGCAGCTTACCGAGCGCGTGAAGCGCGCGCCATATTCCATCGTTCTGCTGGATGAAATCGAGAAGGCCCATCCGGACATCTATAACATCCTGCTGCAGGTGTTTGAAGATGGCCAGTTGACCGACGGCCTCGGCAATACGGTGGATTTCAAGAACACGATCATCATCATGACGTCGAACCTGGGAGCCCGCTTCCTGGATAAGCGCGGCCAGATCGGGTTTTCGACGCAATCTACGACGGGTATTCCGCAAAAGGTTGAAGACCTGGTGCTCGGCGAAGTGAAGCGGGCCTTTAACCCGGAATTCCTCAACCGGCTTGACGAGGTCATTCTGTTCACTTCGCTCGTCGATGAAGACCTGATCAAGATTATCGGGCTGCTGGTGGATCAGATCAACACCAACCTGGTGTCGAAACAGATCAAGATTCGCCTGGACCCCGAAGCTGCGAAGTATATCCTCGACAAGACGTGCAGCGACCGCAGCTACGGAGCGAGGCCGTTGCGGCGCGCACTGCAGAAGTACATTGAAGATCCGCTCTCTGAGGCTCTCATTCAGGGCTCACTTCCGCGTCCTGCCGAGCTGGAGATCTATCTCGGCGATAACGGCATCTACTGCCGTCAGGTCGGCGACCTGGAAGGTCAACCTGTGGCGGCGGGCGATGTAGAAATCGCCGCTCCGGCTGGCACGCCGCTCTACATGTTCTGAAACGCGCTGCAGGGGCGAGGTACGCCTCGCCCCGGGCCGGACATGCATGGCCCCGGCAGTTCATTGCGCGCTTTCAGGCACATAAAACTGAATCGTGCGAGCGCTGGTCGCGTCTCCCCGTTTCACTTCCACATAGACGTTCCATTGCCCGGCGTCCGGAAACACCGGCTTGGCGATATACACTCCGGGGCTCACAGCCCGCGCATCGAAGACCTTTACGTTCATATGCTCCGCCGTCTCGATCTGCAGAGTCACTTTGGCTTGAATCAACGGTTTATGCAGAGCGTTGCTCACATCGACTTGAAACGGGATGGGCGCTTCGGTCTGCAGAACAGCTTTCGGCTCGAAGCGGATAATGAAATTCCCTTCGCGCGGCTCCTGGGCGAGGACGAGTCCGGCACCAAGCAAGAGAAGAGCGACAGCTTTCACGAGTCTATTGTAGATTTTTCTCGTCCAGGAAGAGGGCGTGCAAGATCGGAAATCGAGCTTGACAGTGTCGTAGCAGAAGGAACATAATTGCCATAGTTTAACTATGGCAGCACGTTTGAAGCGTGATGAAATTCCCCCCGGCACGCTCTACCTGCTCATTCTCAGGACGTTGTCGCGCGGCGGCGAGATGCACGGATACGAAATCGCAAACGCGATCCAACGGATATCCGATGACGTGCTCCAGGTAGAAGAAGGTTCTCTTTATCCGGCGCTGCAGCGCATGCTGCTAAAAGGCTGGGTGACTGCCGAATGGGGCGTTACGGCGGGCAATCGCCGCGCGCGCTACTACCGCCTTACGGCTGCGGGCCGCAAACAGTTCGCTGTCGAGTTTGACCAATACCGCCGCGTGAGCGGCGCAATTGAAAAAGTCCTGCAAATGGCATAACGAGGCAACAGATGGGCTGGCTTGGCGAACTCTGGCGGCGTTTCCAATTCCTGTTTCAAAACGACAAAATGGCGAAGGATCTCGCGGATGAGATGCACCTGCATCTGGAGCTTCGCGCCGAAGATCATGCCGCTGCTGGTATCAATAAGCGCGATGCGGAATCCCGCGCGCGTCGCGCCTTCGGCAACGTTACTCAGCTCTTGGAACAGGGCCGCGCCGTCTGGGGCTGGGCATTTTTCGAAGCTCTGGCGAGCGATCTGCGCTATGGCATACGCGCACTGCGGGCCGACCCGGGCTTCGCCCTAGCCGCGGTTGGTTCACTCGCGCTGGGTATCGGCGCGAACACGGCCATTTTTAGCATCTTGAATGCGGTGATGCTCCGCTCTTTGCCAGTTGAAGATCCCCAGCAGTTGGTCCAGCTTAAATCCGGAACGAAAGGTAACTTCGAGGGCGGCTACACTAATCCGATCTGGGAGCAGATTCGCGACCACCAGCAGGTATTTTCCGGGGTGCTTGCCTATGGCGGTAATCGTTTCGATCTCGCCAATGGCGGTGAAAGCCGTTTTGCGAATGGCATTTGGGTGAGCGGCGACTTCTTCCGTGTGCTCGGGGTTCCCGCAGTTCAGGGCCGCTTGATCACACCGCAGGATGACCGGCATGGCTGCGGGCCCGACGGACCCGTTGCGGTCATCAGCTACGGATTCTGGAAAAGTCACTTCGCCGGCGATCCAAACATCATCGGAAGGTCTTTTGCCATTGACCGGCACCCGTTCCAGATTATTGGCGTGACGCCCTCCTGGTTTACGGGACTCGATACCGATCACGTGTACGACTTGGCCATCCCGATCGGTTGCGAACCGGTGCTGCATACGGATCAAACCGCACTTGCCGAGCGTAGTTGGTGGTGGTTGCAAATCGTCGGGCGACTTCAACCGGGCGGGAGCATTCAGCAGGCCCAAGCTCGTATGAACATGATCGCCCCGGAGGTGTACCGAGCCACCGTTCCGGCGAACTGGTCTCCAGACATGCAGAAGGATTATCGGCGCACCACTTTTGCCCTGCAGCCGGCAGCCACCGGCTTTTCCAATACGCGGAACCAGTACCGCATCGCGCTCTACACCCTGATGGCGGTTGTCGGCCTGGTCCTGTTGATTGCCTGCGCCAACCTGGCAAATCTGCTTCTCGCCCGCGCCGCCGCGCGTCAGCGGGAGATCTCGGTCCGGCTCGCCGTGGGCGCAGCGCGGAGCCGAATCATCCGGCAACTCCTTACCGAGAGCGTCTTCCTTTCCATATCGAGCGCCGCCGCCGGATTGCTGCTCGCTTTTTGGGGAAGCCGGTTCCTCGTACGCCTTCTGTCCACAACAAACAACGAAGTGCAAGTTGATATGACGCCGGACCTTCGCGTCCTTGCGTTCACAACAGGAGTAGCGATCCTCACTGCCGTTCTATTTGGTCTTGCTCCCGCCTTACGTGCCTCCGGCGTTCATCCGAACCAGGCGCTGAAAGAGAGCGCTCGTGGCACTATCTCAGGAACATCGCGCTTCAATCCGGGAAAGGCCCTGGTGATCCTGCAGGTCGTGTTGTCGTTGGTACTGTTAGTCACGGCGGGGCTCTTTCTCGGGACGCTCCGAAACCTGCTCACGGCGGATTTGGGATTCAAGACTGGCAATGTGCTGGTCGTTAGCGCAACAGTGCCCGAAGCCAAGCTTTCGAGCTCCAAACGCCTTCCGCTCTTCGATCGCATACTGGAACGCCTTCGCGACATCCCGGGCGTTCGCTCGGCCTCGAGTTCTTTCGGAACGCCGATTCAAGGCTGGTTCTGGAACGAATATGTTTACCCGGAAGGTTACAGACCAAAATCGGAAGATGATGCGCTCGTCTATTTCAACCGTGTTTCTCCGGACTATTTCCAGACGCTTGAAACACCGCTGCTCGTAGGGCGCGATTTCTCGAGCCGCGACAATCTCGGATCCCCGAAAGTGATGATCATCTCGGAATCGACTGCTCGCCAGTTCTTTGGCACCGCCAACCCCGTCGGCAAAACGATCAATATGGATGCGCCTCACCTGCGACACGGCAACAAGCAGGATCGCTACGAGGTTATCGGCGTCACGAAGGATATCAAATACGGGAAAGTCGATGAACCGCCGCTGAAGACCGCTTATCTTGCTGCTGCGCAGGATCGTGAGCCGGCACCGCACATTCAATTCGAGATTCGCTCCGGCATCCCTCTGGCGTCGTTGGCCTCGCCTGTTCGCGCCGCGGTCGCCGAAGTCAGGCCTGAAGTTTCATTAGAACTGCGGAGCTTCGATACACAGGTCAGGGATTCGCTGCTGCAGCCGCGGCTTGTTGCCTTGCTCTCGTCGTTCTTCGGCCTGTTGGCTCTCGTGCTGGCAATGGTCGGGCTGTATGGTTTGACCGCCTATGGCGTTGCTCGCCGTCGGGGAGAGATCGGCATTCGCATTGCATTGGGTGCACAGCGAAGATCTGTCGTTTGGCTGGTATTGAGAGACGTAGTATCGATGCTTGCCATTGGGATCGCTATCGGCGGCGTCGTTTCTCTTTTGACCGGAAAGCTCGTGACGAAGCTGCTGTATGGATTGCAGCCGGGCAACCCGGTGACCATAGCCCTGTCCGTGATTGTTTTAGCCGTCGCCGCGATCACAGCCGCATATGTGCCCGCGCGACGAGCCTCACGACTCGATCCAATTGCAACACTTCGCGAAGAGTAGCCGTCGAAGAACGCCGCCCGGCGTCCTACGTCATCTTGCGTGCTAACCTTTAGCTTCCCGCCTGTATTGAATGAGGAAACTTCTAGCCCTAAATCGCGGCGAAATTGCAATCCGAATCCTGAGGGCCGCGAACGAACTCGGTTTGCGAACGGTGGCGGTGTATTCGCAGGAGGACCGCCTCAGCCTGCATCGCTTCAAAGCCGACGAGGCATATCTGATCGGCGAGGGCAAAGGGCCCGTTCAGGCGTACCTGGACATAGACGGAATAGTCTCACTGGCCATCGAGAAGGAAGTGGATGCAATTCATCCAGGCTATGGATTTCTCTCCGAAAATCCGGCTCTTCCGCTGGCGTGCGAACAAGCGGGCATCACCTTTGTCGGGCCTGGCGCCGATATTCTCGAGATGCTCGGTGACAAGACAGCGGCTCGGAAACTGGCCCAGCGCGCGGACATTCCAGTCGTACCAGGCACGGAAAATCCGGTTGAGCCCACGAGCGAGGGCATCGATCTGATCGCGGAGACGATCGGATATCCGCTGATTATCAAGGCGGCATTCGGGGGCGGCGGGCGCGGCATGCGGGTGGTGGATTCCGCAACCGAACTGAAAGCAAGGCTGCATGAGGCGAGCCAGGAGGCTGGCGCGGCATTCGGCAACCCGGCTGTTTTTCTCGAGCGTTACATACGCCGCGCCAAGCACGTTGAAATTCAGGTGATCGGGGACAAGCAGGGCAACCTCCTGCACTTGTATGAGCGCGACTGCTCGGTGCAGCGGCGGCATCAAAAGGTCGTCGAAATCGCACCTGCGATTGGCCTTCCCGATTCCGTACGGCGGGCGCTGGCGGATGCAGCCGTGAGGCTCGCGCGCTCCGTGCGCTATTCCAACGCAGGCACCGTCGAGTTTCTGGTCGACACGGATACGTTCGAATGGTTCTTCATTGAAGTGAATCCGCGCGTGCAGGTGGAGCACACGGTGACCGAAATGATCACCGGCGTCGATATCGTCCGAACGCAGATTCAGGCGGCCCAAGGACTCACGTTGCACGGGGAAGAAATTGGATTGCCCCAGCAGAATGAGATTCCGGTGCACGGAACCGCTCTGCAGTGCCGTGTGACAACCGAAGATCCAGCCAACAATTTCACACCCGATTACGGCAAGATCCACACTTACCGGTCGCCGGCAGGGTTCGGCATTCGGTTGGACGGGGCATCCGCCTATGGTGGCGCTGTCATCTCGCCGTATTACGATTCGCTGCTGGTGAAGGTAACGGCCTGGGGCAGCAACTTCAGGCAGGCTTGCCAGCGCATGGACCGGGCCTTGCGGGAGTTCCGGATTCGCGGCGTAAAAACGAACATTCCTTTCCTCGAGAACGTGGTCAACCATCCGCAATTCCAGTCGGGCGAGATGACGACGTCCTTTTTGGATGAAACGCCCGGCCTGTTCACCTTCCGGCCGAGACGCGATCGCGCGACAAAGCTGTTACGGTACCTGGGTGACGTGATCGTAAACGGGAATCCGGAAGTTGCCAATAAGCCGCGATCTGCGGTTCTTCGCGAGCCCCCGCTTCCACACTCGTCGGTGGCCGAGCCTCCCGAAGGCACCCGCCAACTGCTGGACCGATTGGGTCCGAAGAAATTTGCAGACTGGATCCTCGGACAACGGCGGCTATTGATGACGGACACGACTTTTCGCGACGCCCATCAATCGTTGATGACGACGCGTGTTCGCTCCTACGATCTGCTCCATATATCCGACTATGTCGCCAAGGAACTACCGCAACTTTTCAGCCTGGAGATGTGGGGCGGAGCCACTTTCGATGTAGCGATGCGTTTCCTGATCGAAGATCCGTGGAAGCGGCTGCAGGCGCTGCGTGAACGAATCCCGAACATCTGCTTTCAAATGCTGCTGCGGGCCTCGAACGCGGTCGGTTATACGGCCTATCCTGATAATGTTGTTCGCGAATTCATCCGCGAGGCGGCCATTCAAGGCATTGATCTGTTTCGTATTTTCGATTCGCTTAACTGGCTTCCGAATATGCAGATTGCGGTGGAAGCAACGCTCGATACAGGCCGGCTCTGTGAAGCATCCATCTGCTACACGGGAGACATTCTCGATCCTTCCAGAGACAAGTACTCGCTCAGCTATTACGTCCGGCTGGCAAAGGAACTGGAGCGCATGGGAACGCACATTCTCGGTATCAAGGATATGGCCGGGCTGCTGCGCCCTTATGCTGCGTACAAGCTAGTCAGGACGTTGCGAGAGGAAGTGGGCGTTCCCATCCACCTGCATACGCACGATACGAGCGGCGTGAATGCTGCCACCATTCTGAAGGCATCGGAGGCAGGCGTACACGTCGCGGATGCCGCCATCTCCGCGATGAGCGGAACCACCAGCCAGCCGAATCTGAACTCGATCGTAGCGGCGCTCGCACATACGGAGCGCGACACGCAACTCAACTTCGACGCGCTGAATCGCTGTTCCGATTACTGGGAAACGGTGCGGACGTATTACACGCCTTTCGATCAGGCGCCCAAATCGGGTACGGCGGACGTCTACGTGCACGAAATGCCTGGCGGACAATACACGAATTTGAAAGCCCAGGCAGAGGCGATGGGGCTCGGCGGGCGCTGGCCGGAGATTGCCCGGATGTATGCGGACGTGAACATGGCCTTTGGCGACATTGTCAAGGTGACGCCGTCGAGCAAGGTGGTCGGCGACCTGGCTCTATATTTGATCAGCCATGATCTCAGCGTGAAGGATCTCGAGAACCTGGCACCAGACCGGCAACTGACGCTGCCCAATTCTGTCGTGGACATGTTCATGGGATCGCTGGGGCAACCCGAAGGCGGATGGCCTCCAAAGTTGCAGAAACTTGTGTTGCATGGCAGAAAACCGTTCGAGGGCCGGCCCGGCGCACACCTGCCGCCTGTGGATCTCAGTGAAGCTGCCGCGAAGGTTGCTCGTCAGACAGGTTCAACCAGCCGCACCGACCTGATGAGTTACTTGATGTATCCTGACGTATTTACAAAGTTCGCGGCCGCCCGGGCACAGTACGGCGAACTCGAAGTGTTGCCGACGCCGCAATTTCTGTACGGACTGGCCGAACGAAATGAAGTAACCGTTGAACTGGAGCCCGGCAAAACGCTGATCATCCGCCTGCTGACGGTCGGCGAAGTGAGGGCAGATGGTATGCGGACCGTGTTCTTCGAGTTGAATGGACAGCCGCGCGAAGTGGAAATTCGCGACAAATCCTTCAAGCAGGAAGTTGCAACGCGCCGCAAAGCCAATCCAAGCAAAGCGGGCGACGTGGGGGCGCCGATACCGGGAGCCGTGACAATGCTCCACATCGAACAAGGAGAAGCGGTCAAGAAAGGCGACCGGCTGCTGGTGATCGAAGCAATGAAGATGCAAACTAGCATCTATGCGCCCATTGCCGGTGTCGTCAAAGAAATCGTAGTCAAGGCGCGCGATACCGTCGAATCTCACGACCTGCTGGTGACCATTGAATGAATTGCACCCGGCCCGGTAGACTGGTAGTGGCGAGGCATGCCCTTGTCTTCACTAAATTTGGGGGCGTAGCTCAGTTGGATAGAGCATCAGCCTTCTAAGCTGAGGGTCGCAGGTTCGATCCCTGCCGCCCCTACCATCCGTCAGGCAGCAGCAATCGTCGACATGACCGTCGAAACTCGTGAGTCAGTTAGAGTTCTCGTTCTTCCCCAACTCGTTTGCATGAGTTGTTACTCGTTTAAATAAGAATTCCTGCAACAGTGCGCTCACTCCCTGCGACGCCAAGCTGAACAGGCTGTACTTAAGCATTTGGCCGGCATCGTCGCGAATGGCTTTCGGGTAATACAGGTTAGAGATGCTGGCCGCAGCTATGTCGCCCAGTACGAACGAATAGTTCAGCTGCCATTTCCCGTTATCGCCCTTACATCGGAATGACCAGGAGAGTGCGTACAGGATCCGGGAACGGACGGTTCCCGTTCCTTTGTAGTAGTAACGTGGGTCCTGGTGCAGCAGAGCCGGCACGATGCCGGACCCGATAATCGTACCGGTGAGATCGTCGAAATAGGCCGCCGCATACCGTTTGCCGAAACCCTCCGCTCCCGTTCCGTATTCCTTAAACTCCTCGTTGTTGGCTTCGAGTCCGGCCTCAGCGGCAGCTGTTCCAAAGTTAACGGGATCGATAGCTTGGCGAAAGGCCAGCCGCATTTTCTGTCCTGCGCTGAGGGGAGCAGGGTTCCGGAAATATACGACGTAGTAGTTCGGAAGAAAGCCGAGAAGCCGCTGCTTTTCTTCCGACTTCATTTGCGCTTCCGCCACTTCCTGTTTCGAAGCAGTCACCATCACATTGGAAGACACCACTGCCACCTGCAATACGATAGGAGACAATAGCAAGTTTTGGCCGGAGGCTAACACGATATCGGGATTGGTGAACGAGTCGAAACCGGGGAGGCAAACAGTGAGTTTAAACTCGCCTGCCGGCAGAGCCGTGAACGAATAGCTCCCTTCAGAATCCGTTTTTGTGCGCCGTGGCTCGCCCATTCGGGAGCTCAGCGACACTTCAGCATCAGACAAAGCCGCTCCACTTACGTCTAAAATGGTGCCTTCAAGAGTTGCAGCTGCAACTGCCGGCGTGTTCTGAATAGCTGAAGCTGACGGCATCTCTTGCGCCCTTGCGATGACGGCAGGAGCCAGGAGGAGGAGCATCATCAGAGCCCGGACGCCAACAGCAATCTGACGTGCTCCATTTCGTTTTACTCTGATTGCGTGCGTTTGTGCAGTCACAACTTTGTCCCGAATTGAGGGCTTTCCCCCGGGTGCTTCGACCTATGTGATCCGATACAGGAATCGAAGGGCGGGCACAAACGACTTGATCCGAATGATGTTTGGCACTGGCATCCAGATCTTTTAAATTATTTCACAGGAATCGTGCTAACGCGACAAAGGCCTGCCGGACACGGCACGCCCGGCCATACGAAACCTTAGCGACCTTCGTGGGCGCACCAGTCAAACAGTAGCTGCCACTCAGCCCTTTGAATTTCAACAGCAGCCTTCCCGGCCTGATCGCCTTTCTCTCGCGCCTCATCGCACCAGTCGATGAAAAGAAGGGGATCCCAAACGTTTTTTGGATGCCAGTGTTTAGGGCCGCCGTCGTTCAGTATTTCCACTGCGCGGCTCAAGAGCGGTGAAAAGATGGCATGCTGGCCGACCCTCCGGAACCAGTACGCCGCATTGGAGGAATCGGGCTCCATTCGATGGATGATGCCGTGCCAGTAACTTCCCTCCGCGGTGTTCAGGTCTTGCGCAACGGCGTGGCTTTCCGCCC
>DATBHS010000008.1:0-8576 GCA_036557345.1 Bryobacteraceae bacterium | reverse complement strand
CCTCCATCCGCAAAGACCTCGACCGAACAGCGATCCACCAGGATGTCGAGTTGCAGTACATCGCCCGCCAGCTTCAGCGGCGCCTCAATGCGGCTCGGAAAGTCTTTGCTGAAGCTCGTGAAGCCAGAGCGCGTGCGATCTACAAACAGTTTTCCATTTCTCCGGTCATAGCCGACCAGTGTGTAATTTGAAGCATCGGCGAGTAGACGCCAGCCCACTTCCTGCGCGCTGCCCAGATGCATCTCTGAGCGCAAGCGGAAGCTGTGCGTTTTGGGCGTGATCTCGAGAGTGGGACCTTCCAGTTCCTTCATGTTCGGAACCGGTTCCTGGAACAATCGAAGACCTTCTGGTGTTTGGCGCAGCGACAGGGTTCTCGGAAACGTCATCTGTCCTCGCCACGGGCTCGTGGGCAGGTTCGCCGCGTATTGCCAGTTATTCATCCAGCCGATCATTACGGGCCGCTCGCCTCGAGGCAGATGATTGAAAGTCAGGGCGCAGTAGCAATCTTTGCCGTAGTCCGTCCATAGTGTCTTCGAGGAAGGATTGTCGTTTGTAAAACGCCTGCCGTCGAACCGCCCGACAAAATACTGTTCGCCCGATCCGCCTTGCAGCCCGCCGGGGTTCAGTCCCACCTTCAATACCCAGCGTGTTTCTGCTTTAAGCCCGGTTACCGGAAGTTCAAATAGCTCCGGGCATTCCCACTGTCCGCCAGTGGCTCCCGCCGGGCCGAACTCGCTCAGCATTGTCCAACTCTTTAGATCTCGTGATCCGTAGAAACGCACTTTGTGATCACTGGGCAACGCGACCGCCATGACCCATTGGTTGGCTTGGCCGAACCAAAATACTTTCGGATCGCGAAAATCCGCCAGGTTGAGATCGAGTACCGGATTGCTGCGGTATTTCGTCCACGTTCTTCCGTGGTCGTTGCTATACGCCAGGTTTTGTGTCTGTAGTGTCGCGTGGCCTGGATGTTTTGGAGCGTGCCCCGTATAGATCGCCACCATGCAGGGCTTTCCGCCAGTACAGAAGCCGCTGGTATTCCGCTCGTCGATAACGGTGCTGCCAGTGAAAATCATGATGCCGCCACTTTCAGGTATCGCTACGGGCAGTTGTTCCCAGCGCAACAGATCACGGCTGACCGCATGCCCCCAGCTCATGTGGCCCCACAAATCGCCAAACGGATTGTACTGAAAGAAGAGGTGATATTCGCCCTCGAAGTAAACGAGACCGTTTGGATCGTTCGTCCAGTGCTCGCGCGGGGAGAAGTGGAATTGCGGACGATATGGCTGATCGTATCCGCGTTCCGCGGCGAAGCTGAATCCCGATAGCAGCAGCAAAAGCAGATATAGTCGCAAGTGCTTACAAACTCTCGTTTCTCAGCCGCAACGCGTTGCCGATCACCGATACCGAGCTGAACGTCATAGCGGCGCTGGCGATCATGGGGCTGAGTGCTATTCCGAGGAAAGGATACAACACGCCTGCCGCAATCGGAACTCCTAGCGCGTTGTATACGAACGCAAGGAAGAGATTCTGGCGAATGTTCCGCATTGTCGCGCGGCTTAGCCGGCGTGCGCGGACGAGGGCCCGCAAATCGCCTTTCACAAGCGTCACACCGGCGCTCTCCATGGCAATGTCCGTGCCCGTGCCCATCGCGATTCCGACATCGGCCTGAGCCAGGGCCGGTGCATCGTTCACGCCGTCGCCTGCCATCGCGACGCGGCGCCCTTCCCGTTGAAGCCGTTTGACCGTTTCTGCCTTCCGCTCCGGGAGCACCTCGGCTTCAACTTCATCGATGCCGAGCTTGCGGGCTACTGCCTCCGCGGTCACCCGGTGATCGCCGGTCATCATGACCAGCCGCACACCCTCGGCATGGAGCATCCGGATGGCTTCGGCTGTCGTTTTCTTGATTGGATCCTCCACGCCAAGCACCCCGGCCATTCGATCATCGATGCTGACAAATATTCCAGGCCGGTCCGGATTCGGACGGCCTTCATTCAGGATCGTGCTGTTACCAACCGCCACTCTGTGGCCGTCCACGGTTCCGCGCACGCCTCTTCCTGTGATCGATTGAAAATTCTCCGCGCCGGTCAGCGGAATGCCGCGCTCCTTTGCCGCTGCCACAATCGCAGCCGCCAAGGGATGTTCGCTGGCCTGTTCGAGACTGGCAGCCGATCGTAAAATCTCCGTATCATCAAGGTTGCTCAGCGGCGTGATAGCAACCAACCTCGGCTTTCCTTCTGTCAGAGTGCCGGTCTTGTCGATCACCAGAGTATCGACCTTCTCCAGCGTTTCGAGTGCTTCCGCATTTCGCACCAGCACTCCGGCCTGTGCCCCGCGTCCCGTGCCCACCATAATCGCCATGGGCGTCGCGAGACCCAGCGCACATGGGCACGCGATAATGAGCACGGCGACAGCGCTCAGAATGGCATGCGCGAAGCGTGGCTCCGGACCGTACAGCGCCCATATGATCGCGCTCAGAATGGCAACGGCAATCACGGCCGGAACGAACCAGCCCGCCACCCTATCCGCCAGGCGCTGAATCGGCGCCCGCGATCGCTGCGCCTCTCCAACCATGCGGACGATTTGCGCGAGCAGCGTATCGCTCCCCACGCGTTCCGCTTCCATAACCAGGCTGCCGGTTCCGTTCACTGTGCCTCCGGTCAGTCGCGCCCCGGGCTGCTTCTCCGCGGGAACGGACTCTCCGGTCACCATCGACTCGTCTACCCAGCTCGTGCCCTCTCGCACAATGCCATCTACCGGGACTTTCTCACCGGGACGGATGCGCAGCCGGTCGCCGGGTTTTACGTGCTTGAGCGGCACATCTTCCTCACGGCCATTCGCCTGGATCAGGCGCGCGAATTTCGGCGCAAGCGTCAGGAGCGTTCGGATTGCGCTCGACGTCTGGCTGCGCGCCCGCAATTCGAGAACCTGGCCCAGCAATACCAGCGTTACGATAACTGCCGCCGGTTCGAAGTAGAGCGCGAGCGCACCGCTATGCGGATCTCGGAATGCGGCTGGGAACGCCCAGGGGACTAGGACAGCTACCACGCTGTAGAGGTAAGCCGCACCGGTTCCCATCGCGATCAGTGTGAACATATTCAGGTTGCGGCTCACCACCGACCGCCAGCCGCGATCGAAGAACGGCCATCCACCCCATAACACGACAGGCGTCGCGAGCGTGAACTCCAGCCAGGGAAGCGTGTGGATCGAGAAGATCATGAGCGCCAGAACGGGCGCAGTAAGCGCTGTGCAGATCCAGAAGCGGCGCGTCATGTCGCGCAGTTCTGGATTCTCTTCCTCTGACACGGCAGTCCGCGGTTCGAGCGCCATGCCGCAGATCGGGCACATTCCGGGGCCGGTCTGCACGATTTCCGGATGCATCGGGCAGGTGTATTCGACGTCCGGCTTTGGCTCTTCTAATGTGGCGGCCGGAGCCGCCGGTTTTAGATACTTCTGTGGGTCCGCTTTGAACTTTTGAGCGCAGGACAGAGCGCAGAAATAATAAACCGTCCCTTCATATTCCACAGTTCCGGCCGCGCGATCCTCCGCTACGTTCATGCCGCATACCGGATCGCGATGCAGCACGGCCGGCTGGTTGACTATTTTGAAGGCCGGGTCCATCGTGTGCGCCTTACAACTGCTATCCTATCCACGCGTCCTGCATGGCTTCGTTCCCGAGAAATCTTCCGCGTGTCTGTGTCGCTCTTGGCGTTCTCACTGTAGCTGAGCTGAGCCGCGCTGCCGAGCGCGAATTCAAAGATGGGAACACTTTTCTCGAGTTTCGCTTGGATTATCTCGAGGATCCTGTCGCTGCCGTCGAGTTTGTTCGCAAGTTCCACGCGCGTTATCCCGAGGCTTCCGTGCTTGCCACGTGCCGGCGTAAGGAAGCGCATGGGCATTATTCTGGATCGATTGAACAACAGCTGGCGGTTCTGAGCGCTGCGGCGAACGCCGGCGCCGGCTTTCTCGATCTGGAGATCGAATCGGCGGAGCTGCTCAAGGCGAAAATCGCGGAATTGCGGGAGTCCGCATGTGTCATTGTTTCCTTTCACGATTTCCAAAAAACGCCGGCTCTCGACACCGTGCTCCGCCGGCTGAAACGCATCCCCGCCGATGTCTACAAGATTGCCACCACAGCCAATAAGCCGAACGACAATCTTCGTTTAATCGAGTTCATGCGGGCGCATCGTGGCGAGCCGCTGGTTGCTCTCGCCATGTCGGAAATCGGTCTGCTTACCCGTGTGCTGGGTCCGTCGCTCGGCAGCCTATATACATATGCGGCTCCGCTCGCAGCAAAAGGTACGGCAACCGGCCAGATTCCCGCGAAGTGTCTTCGGTCGCTCTACCGTCCGGAGAAGTTAACGAAACAGAGCCGCGTGTACGGCGTGATTGCGAGTCCGGTTGCTCATTCGAAGTCGCCGGTCATTCATAACCGCGGCTTCCAGTCCCGCCGCATCGACGCCGTTTATCTTCCATTTTTGGTTCCACCGGCGCGCCTGGGCGAATGGATGAAGCTGGCAGGCAGCTTGCCTGTGTCCGGTTTCAGCGTCACGATTCCCCACAAACAGCGAATTGTCCGTTATCTCGATAGGGTGGAACCGCTGGCCAAGCGTATTGGGGCGGTGAACACGGTCTGGCGGCATGCTGGGAAATGGCGCGGTACAAACACCGATGTGGACGGCGTGCTTCGCCCGCTCAGCCGCCATCTGCGCGTTGCCAACGCATCGATTCTGATCGCGGGCTATGGCGGAGCAGCGCGGGCCGCGGCTATCGCGTTATCGGATGCGCGAGCGAAATTGACGATAACGGGGCGGAACTTGAAAAATGCGCAGTCGCTTGCCGGGGTAGTGAGCGGTGCCGCTGTAACGCTGAGAGAAGCGGAGCGCGGAAACTACGACGTGCTTATCCATGCAACTCCAGTTGGCATGGAGCCTAACGCCAGCCAGTCTCTATTTGAAGGCCGCATTCCCGCTCGGATCGTCTTCGATATGGTCTATAATCCTCGCGAAACTGCTCTGCTAAGGAGCGCACGCCAGGATGGCTGCACCATTATCCCCGGCTCGGAGATGCTCTTGGAGCAGGCCGTGCGGCAGTTCGAGATCTGGACCGGCGAAGCGGCCCCGCGAGGAGCGATGCAAGCCGCGCTCGACCAGCTTCTATAATGTGCGCATGATCGCACGCCGGTCTTCATCCCTCCTGACGCGCCGGCAGTGGACAGCGCTGGTCACCGCTGCGCCGCTCGCTGCCCAGGTCACTTCCAAGGTGCCGCCGCAGGGAGCGCCTGCTCCTGCGCAAGCACCTGCTACTCCGGAGCAAAAGCTTCAAAAAGCCTACGCTGATGTGCGCGGGGTGAGCGAGCAACTCTCCAAGATCGAAGTGCCGATAGATATCGAGCCAGCTTTTGTGTTCCGGGCCTAGCTGGCGATGCCCAAGTCGAAACTCGATGAGACGACCGTCGCGTTCGCGAGCATTAGTGAATTAAGCGCCGCTCTCCGCACCCGCCAGATCTCGTCGGTCGAGTTGACTAAACTTTTTTCTAAACGCCTGGAAGAGATCGGCCCTCAATACAACGCGCTTGCCCTCTCGCTAGCAAAAGAAGGCCGCAAGACCGCGAACGATGTCGATTACGATCTCAAGCGAAAACGGTTCCGCGGACCGTTGCAGGGGATCCCGTACGCAGTCAAGGATCTTATTGCTGTGGAGAAGTATCCGACCACATGGGGCGCCAAGCCATTCGCGCAGCAGGTCTTTGATTACAACGCGACTGTCGTAAACAAGCTCCGAAAAGAGCAGGCCGTTCTGATCGGCAAATTGTCCATGGTCGAACTCGCCGGCGGAGGCGGATACAGTTCGGCGGCCGCCTCTTTGCAGGGCCCTGGTTTGAATCCTTGGAACAAGCTCTATTGGTCGGGCGGCTCATCGAGTGGCTCCGGAGCGGCAGTAGCCGCGGGGCTGGTTCCATTTGCGCTCGGTTCCGAAACGTCCGGCTCGATCATGACCCCGGCGTCTTTTTGCGGCGTCAGCGGGCTGCGGCCTACCTATGGGCTTGTCAGTCGCCATGGCGCGATGACACTTTCGTGGACACTCGACAAGATCGGTGTGCTCGCGCGCTCGGCGGAGGACTGCGGCCTGGTCCTGCACGAAATCGGGGGAAGCGATGACCAAGACTCCAGTTCCGCCCGCAAAAGCTTCTGGTACACACCGCAGTATCGCGTCGATCTTCGGGCCGTGCGAGTAGGCTACGCCGAGATTGACTTCTCGGGTTGGCCTGACGAGCCGCTCCGCCCGGCATTTCAAAATGCGCTTGCCGTTTTCAAATCTATCGGCTCGCGCATGATCGAAACTAAACTGCCCGACTTTCCGTACGCTCCGGTGATCGGCGCCATCATCGATGCCGAAGGGGCTTCCGTGTTTGAAACCTTTATTCGCAGCGGTCAGGTGGACCAACTTGCCGACCAAAACCAGATCGACGGCCTGAAAGCCTCGCTCACCTATTCGGCGACTGATTATCTGAAAGCCATGCGCGTGCGTAGCCAGATTCAAATGGCGTTCCGCGATCTGTTTTTGCAAGTCGATGTCCTGATCGCGCCGACACGGTTCAGTTTGCCGGACCGTGCCGACGTTCCTTTTCCGGAAACTCCACCTACGAGGCCAGATCAGAAAGGCGTGGGTGCGGGTTTCGTCCAGGCGACTAATTTGTGCGGCCTGCCTGCGTTGACGGTGCCCTGCGGATTCGTCAACGGGCTGCCCATCGGGTTGACGATCGCCGCTCCACCATTCATGGAGAATCTAATTCTCGCGTACGGTCGCGAGTTTCAGAACCGGACCGATTTTCACAGGCAGCATCCGGCGCCGGTCTCCATCTGAGTTCGAAACTACTTCAAAGCGCCGGCAATCCCCACCAACAGCAGTGTCCCCAGGAAGGTCGCCACGACGCCGATCTTTTTCCGGTTCGGCAGCACGGCATGGAGGCCGAGGAAAAGGAAGCTGCCGGCGATGACCGCCAGCACCGTTACGGTCCACCACGGGCCGAAAGCCGCGCTCCCCGTCTCGTTCGCGCCCGGCTGCACAGCGGCCCCAACCACCGTCAGCGCTTCCACTACAGCGCACACGATCAGTGCCCGCAATGCACGGGGGACCGAGCGTCGTGTCACCCATCCCAACGCGAGGCCTTCCGGTACCTTATGCAAAGCCAATCCCAGCGGCACGGCGATATTGGCCAGCGGCTGCGTGGAAAGAGCTCGCACGCTCCATCCGTCCACGAAGCTGTGGACCGCGGTTGCCACGAACAACGGTCCAAGAACACCGTGCCTGGGCGAATGACCCGTATGAACAAGAAACCGGTCTAGCAGCGCTAACGCGGCACAGGCTGCCAGCGCAAGCGCCACGGCCGCTCCAAAGCCGAATATGCCGGACATTTCGGGAACGATCCAGAAGAGCGAAATTCCGAGTAGCAGGCCACCGCCGGCCGCTGCCAGATGGGAGGAAAGCCTGCGCGGCTCACTCAAGTAGATGCCCACAGCAATTCCCGCCCACGCCAGAACGGTCAACAGCCAGGCTACGGCCATTTACTGGCCGGTGACCTTAACGACGAAATACGTGAATGGCTTTCCCTTTTCGATCAATAATTGGTGAGGCGTCCCAGCCGGAATGTGGACGATATCGCCGGCCGATAGAGTGTGGCGTACTCCGCCTTCAATCGACGTCCCCCTGATCTCGCCCGGCTTCTGCGTTTTGGGATTGACCATTTGCCCGCCGGTCACAATGGTTGCATCCCCGGTCTCGACCACGAAGATGTCGGCGTCATGCTCATGCAGTTCGGATGAGCCTGTCGCTTCCCGATAGGCCAGCATGGTGTAATGATTGCCGTATCGCGTCAGATCCTGGCTGGCGAACGGTTTCCCTTCTTGCGCCAATTTACTCGCCGTGCTCCGTATATCTTTCACACTGAAGATATCAATGCCGGGTGACGCAGCCCAACCTAATCCGCTGAGTATCAGCAAGCTTGCAATGTATCTCACTATGTGCATCTCTCCTCTCGTTCGTTTGGCAAAACCGTCCTGAGTGTACTATGGACGCCTCGCGAACCCAGATTTGTCCGCAATAGGGAGCCATGACGAATGCATCGTATATTTGCGAGGGTTAATTCAACCAGCGGCTACAGCCTTTTTTGTTCGCGACAGGAAGATATTGAACTCCAACTGAATGTATGGAGCAACAGAAAATTTCGACTGACCCGTACGTACGCCGACTCGTAGAGGTCACGAAGTGGGTAATCGAATCAAACAGGGAAGGCATCCGTGAGGCACAAGAGCAGCTCAGCCAGACAGCAAAGCGAATTCAGGACTCGAAGCGGCTGCTAAGGGGAAATAGAGCGGACGATACTTCAGCATTGGTGAGATGACGCCCGGCGACCCGCTTCCTTTTTGAAAGCGAGTAGGGAGCGGCGCATACGGAGGTTGTGCCGCTCCCGGATAGCGGAAGCCTCTCGCTTGGAGCGCCGCCATTAGCGTTATTAGATCGCGCGTGGATGCTCGAAAACACCTATCGTACTCTCTAGGTGTCGGCCAAAAAAA
>DATBHS010000007.1:0-45866 GCA_036557345.1 Bryobacteraceae bacterium | reverse complement strand
CCATACAGTATCCGCCGGGCTTGCCAGCCGTCGTAGCGGCCGAAGAACTGGTTCTTCGGACGAGCAACCCGGCAGTGATCGGTATCTGGCTACGGCGCTCCTGGTTTGTCCTGTCCTTGTTATATGTTCTCTTTGCCTTCCGGCTTGGACGCTTGTTCCTTTCGAGGCGCTATGCGCTGCTGCTGTCCGGAGCGTGCCTGCTGAATTACGAAATGTATTTTGTTTCCACGCTAAATTTCGCGGAACTTCCATTCGCCGTCAGCTCAACCATTTTTGGCTATTTCTATCTTCGTAAAGCCCGGGGTTGGCCGACTAATATCTTTGTTCCGTTATCCGCAGTTGTGTCGTATTTATTGCGGTCAATAGGTATCGCATTATTGGCTGCCTGGATCGCGGATGCAGCGCTCCGAAGACGGTACCGGCAGGCAGCGATTCGAACGGCAGTAGCGTTGATCCCGGTGATTTCCTGGCAGTATTACATCCACTCAGTTGAGTCGGGTCATCGCTACCAACATCCTTATTACGCCTATCAACGCGACCCTTCGATGTTCTATAACGTCAGTTACGCAACCAATATTTCTTTGAAATCGCCGTTCCAGCCTGAAAAAGGCCTCGCGACAAAGCGTGATTTACTCGTTCGCTTTGTTACCAATTTCATAATGATGCCGCGCAGCCTTGGGGAGGCAATCTCTGCAAAGGAAGGATTCTGGAAGGGGCACCTGACCCGGATTAACAGATTTATCTATCCCTTTGTCATTCCATCCTGGTCAATTCAAGTCGCTCTTTCTTGCCTTGGCCTGATTGTGCTCGCAGGGATGGGATGGCAATTGTGGCATCGTGAGTGGTTTATTTCGATTTATTTATCAGTCACAATTGCTGCGGTCTGTATGACGACTTGGCGGGATCAATTCCCCCGCTATTTGGCGCCCGCAGAACCTTTTCTGCTGTTGGTATTTTTGGTTATTTTATTGAATGTGAAGAGCAGTTTCTCGTCCAGCTCACGTCGCTCGCATCGATTCATATCAGCTGTAGCCGGTTCATTTGCCTTGTTCGTCCTTTGCGAGTCCGCGCTCTCATGCTTCGTCGGCTACCGCAACTTCCGTTACAGGGCCGTTTACGTGGACAAAGACGGCGTTAATCGCGGATATACGCTGTTTCACTACCCAGAGGAGTCTTCCGCGTCGGAAATGGGCCTGAAATGGCTCGTCACACATGTCGACCCTCGCGCCATTGTCGCCGTATCGATGCCTCAATGGGTTTACCTAAAGACCGGACTGAAAACTGTTATGCCCCCTCTCGAGCCCGATCCCGTGAAAGCGCAAAAGCTTATAGATACTGTACCCGCGACCTATGCGGCCCTCGACGAGCTGCTCATGGAAGATGACTTTAATAAACGGTTTCCTGCGCTAGTCCGAAGCTCTCCCGATAAGTGGCGGCTGGTGTATCTTTCTCCGCACGGCGAATTCGACATTTATCAGAGAATCGGATTGAGTTCAACCGCAAACTCCCCTCTACTGGAAGGGAGGCGAACTGGATCTCTGCGATTCTAAAGCGGGCGTATAGGGCTGCAGTTTCCAAGGATGTTTGTCCGGCTCGAAAAGCCACACACTGCGGTTCGAGAAGTAGCGAATCAGAGATGCATCATGCGTGGGGTCCAATTCTCGAGCCCACACGACCGGCGCCTTATCGATTTCGGGTTTGTTGTAAACCCACTCCTCACTTAAATCGTGCGTGAGACTATATCTGACGAACACCAACGCTTTTCTATGTTCGGCCGTAACCTGTGCGGTGAGGCTGGGCGGCTGCACCACCCCGGGGCTGCCTCCGTACCACTGGAGCGGCCAGTAGTCTAGAGGCAAATTGAGCACCAGAGCAGTAATCGGAACAAGCCCTAGCAGCAAAACTGCTGTAGGTATGGCCCGGACCAGAAATAACCCCGCCGGTTTTCCTCTCCACTGCCAGCTTCGTAGTTCGCGCATTCCCAGCAAAATGAGAGCAATAATCACGGCCATAGCAGGCGATGCGTAGTGCGGGTAAAACCACACCTCAAGGAGCAATGCGCCAAGCATCCCAGCTAGTATGAGCAGGAAGAAACGCCTTCGTTCATCTTTAAAGGTCGAGGAGAGGAGGCAGGAGGCGACGATTGGAATACTCAGCAGCGGCCCTAGGTAGAAGATCCAAAAATCCTTGAATTTCCGGAGCATCTCTGGAACACCGGCAGCCGATCGGCCCTTCCTGTACAGTTTCACTTCCGCTTCGTACACGCGACGCAGCGAGGAGGCGCGGTACACCGGCTCCGGCTTCAAGTCTGCGCAAAGGAAGAGCGGAGCTATGGCGTACTGGTCACGGTCCGCTACGTAGGGCAGTTCTAAAGCCGTTCCGGTCACTCGCCAGTTGCAATAGAGCATGCCGGCCGCCGTGATGCCGAGCATAAGCGAGAGCACAGTCATAAGCCCCGGTCTCGCAATTCTTCGCCAGAGGTTGCGCTTAGCAGCCCAGGCCAGGAACGCGATGCCGGTGGTAGCACTGAAGATGAGACCTTCATACGGCCGGCTATTCGCAAGAAGAGCCAACCCTAAGCCCAGGAAGAAGGAATCGCGTATTCGCCGCCAGCGCAGAAGTCGTGGCAAACTACCGGCGATTAATGCGCCCGCGAAGGCCGGCACAGCCCCGCCCCAATAGCTGTTGATCCAATAGCTAAATAATCCCCAACGAATAATAACCAGGAGCCCGCCCACAAATGCCCAAGGCGCCGGCAGCCACGCTTCGAGCATCCAGCAGATCGCTCCGGACATTAACACGACACTGGTCCACGCTCCAATCCAGGGCTGCCCGGCTACTTTTTCGCCCATCGCAAGAAAGAGGCCTTGCGCAGGCGCGTACATCGATATGTAAGTGGGCTGCTGGAGGATGTGAACGCTTTCAAAGTTCGGCCACATAGGATGCGGCTGGTTCGTGACACGTCCCAACGCGTACGTTTCGCCCGCCAGCAGGTAGCTGAACTCATCTTGCATCCACGGCTCTGGAATGTGGATCAGAGGCAGAAGCACCGCGCGGCCACCGATTGCAAAAAGCATGACCGATAGAATCGCCCGCCTTGGGCGCCGGGCTGCTTGCGTCAGGGAACGCTCGGCGAGAGCGAACCAGCGGCAGCCAACATTCGGAACAGTGAAGGCGATCACTACAATCAGCAGGGCGAAAATGGCCTCTAACGAGAGACAGAAATACCGGTTTGTTATCCAAGAATGGAGAATAGGCATGTCCGGAAGGGCGAGCCTTACCGTCTTCCTCCCTGCTCGAGGTCCCGCGATTGGTATGCTTCGGCTAGGCGCGTTGGCATGAGAGCAGAAAGCGGCACGTTGCTGCTCATGCTGGCAGGTAAAGGTGTGTCGCTGATAACATCTGCGCCAATCTTGGAATCAAGCAGTTACACGAAGAGAGCAAATGAGACTTCTCATCGCCATACCAGCCCTCAATGAGGAGGATAGCATCGAGAGCATCATTCAACGATCACTCGATGCTCGCGAATTTATCGTACAGAACTCGCCCATCACTAATGTGGAAATCACGGTGGTAAGTGACGGCTCCACGGACCGGACGGTCGAACTTGCGCAGCGGTATGCGGACCGGATTCATTTGATTGTTTTCGAACAAAATCAGGGATATGGCGCGGCTATAAAGGAAGCCTGGAAGAGCACAGGCGCCGACCTGCTGGGCTTTCTGGACGCTGACGGAACCTGCGATCCCAGATTCTTTGCAGAGCTCTGCAATGCGCTATTGACACGGAAAGCGGACATCGTGCTCGGGTGCCGGTTAAATAAACAAACGCAAATGCCGGCCCTCCGGAAGTTTGGGAATTTTTTGTTCGCAGCGCTCTTGTCTCTGCTTTCGAAACAACGGGTTCGCGATACGGCAAGCGGAATGCGCATCCTCCGGAGAGAGGCTTACATAAAACTGCTGCCTCTTCCAAACGGTCTCCACTTTACGCCAGCGATGAGCGCGAGGACACTACTAGGGGCCAGCGACGGTTTGAAGATGGTCGAGATCGATATGCCGTATTACGAACGGGAAGGCCAATCGAAACTTCGCGTTATGAGTGATGGGCTCCGCTTTTTGGGTATCATCCTCGAGACAACGTTTCTCTACCATCCAGCAAGGCTTTTCGGGTTTGCGGGTTTGGGATTCCTAGGATTTGCTACTGGACTCATGGCAGAGCCTGTCATGCATTATCTGAAGGCCCGCTCGGTCGAGGAGTGGATGCTTTATCGATTCATTCTGGGCCATCTGGCGGCCACTTTGGCGTGCCTGATGTTCGCGGGAGCACTCCTGACACGGCGGGTCGTGCAAATCGCCATCTCGAAGGGAAGCGGCCGACTCCGCGCAGACTGGATTGATCGCCTTTTTCTAAGCCCAGGCTACTGGGCCGTTCCTTTCTTGCTGATCCTTTGTGGAGCGGCCTTGGTCGGTCCAAATCTGGTTGCCCGCGCCACCAGTCACGAGCCCTACGAGCATTGGTCGCGCTTCATCACGATGTCGTTCTTCTTCCTGATTGCCGGCATTTTGATCTCTGCTCGCTTGCTGTCCTATTTCCTGGATCTCGTGGCTGAGCAGCTGTACTATTTGAGGTCTCATACACAGGCGGCAGCCTTTGATGAGAAAGACGACTCATCCACAGTCATTGACCGGGCGGCCGTCTAGCGAGAAAGAGTAATTGATTACCATTCCGGCCTTGCACAGCCAGCCTCCAGCCTCCAGCGATGAGATCTTCGACCACCCATTCAAATGGGCCAGGGTAACCATATACAAGCAAGGTATCGTGGGCAGCGCTGAATTGGTTAAAGCTCCGTACATCAAGGGGAGCCCATCGCTTCATAGCTTGCAACCCACGCTCGACGGTATCGGTGTTCGTGTATTTCAATGCCATGCTTGTATCAGCCAAGTAAACCAGGTGCATTCCCGATCTTCGCTCTGCGACATCATGAGAAAGCTCAAAGAAAAGGTGAGGGTCAACAATCACCACCGGTGTCCCCGTAGCTTCCGTCTGCACAAACTGATAACTGCTCATTCGATCCTTCAGCGTGCCTTGCACTTCGAAATACAACTTCACTCCGTGGGCTAGCGATAATGCCGTCAGCACCAAGAACAGGACAACGCCTATCCCGGCCCGTTGATGCGCCAAGGCCGACGAACTCCAAGCAACCAGAATGCTTACGCCAATCACAGCCGGTAGTCCATAGCGGAAGTTAAACGCGCCGGTAACTGCCTGGGCCAGGATGACGCCAAGGACCGGGACGAACGCAAAAGCTGAAACAGCGGCGATTTCATAAATAGGAATATTGCGAGGGATGCGAACACTACCGACGTTCTCAGACCAACGCAGCATAGAGTACAGACCCAGTGTAATCAGCAGCACAGCCAGAGTAAGCGAGGTGGGCGTGAGCAGAGTGTTATAAAAGCCGAGCGTGTTTGTCCATTTCGGTTTAGACCAAAACGCTCCAGAGTAAGACTGAGCCGCCTTGATCAATGGCGAAAAGAATACTAAAGGTACAATCCACAGCACAAAAGTAATCCAAACACCGACATCAACCTTCTTTCGGTGAATAGAACGCACACATTCGCCCACCATAATTGCCGAAAGGCCGACAAGTGCGTAGTAATGACAGGAGAGCGCTGCTGCCCCGCTCAACGCAAGTCCGACCAGCGATAACGTACGAAGGTGGTATATGGACGCTGCTTGCCAACAGCAGAGTGCCAGAGCACAAAGGCCCAAGACCAACCCATAGGGCCGCGCTTCGTAGGCATAGTCAAAAGACGCAGTAACGAGAGGAAACGCCATGGCGATCAACCCGTACATCGGCGACAATCGCACGCGGACAAAATGGAATAAGCTGATGCACATCAGCCAGTAGCCGAGCGCTTCGGGCAGGCGAAACCCTACATGGCCAAACCCGAAGATGGCACTCAAGAACCTCGTGATCACAAAAAAGAATGGAGGGATTTGTTCGGCTCCGGTAAGCAACGCGTTCCAGACATCAGAAAGATTCCGGAGCCGCGAAATATAGAAAGTAAACAGCTCGTCATTCCAAAACGGCTTTTCGTGTGCCAGTAAGAACACAAGCACGAAGTAGAAAATCGTCCAGCACCCGACGGCCCACAATGCGTTCCATTTCAATGCATAAGCAGCCTTTTCTCGTCTCGGCGGATATCCATACAATTCGGCTTTCGGCTTACTCATGGTGTTATCCGGCGCGACCTTACGAAGACTCAAGCAAACTTAGGAAGAGGCGAGATGCGCGGAGCCGGTAACCCTCCTGGGTTCGCTCCATTTCCGATAAGTTGCTTCCAGCGATAACTGGGGCCCGCAGTTCGCGCAACACTTCCATCATAATTGCGTGAAGAGGCGATACCGAGATCTCAATGGTTAATTACTCACAGTACTCATGAGTAATTTATGAAGCGGTGATGTTAGCTAATAAGTACTCGTAGTACTTGCCGGCCCGTGTTTCTTACAGGGCTTGTCATTTGTTGTATTATTCGGACGCGCTCCAAATATTAGCAGTGATTTATTGAAAAATGGTGGTGGATCACACTTTAATCGGTTACACCGGGCGGTTCTCGATGCGGCTATGTTGTGTGGTCCAGGACAATACGCCAGTGCCCGTTCTGGAGTTGCCAGACCAGACTGAAGACGCCACCTGCCGGTCCGCCCGCAGTTGCGCTGCGATCGATATGCCAGTTCCCAGTTGCGATCGCGACCTGGCTGTCAAGGGCCTCGATTGCCAGATTGCGGAAGGAGAGCTTGCCCATCGCTTCCGGTGAAGAGTAGGACTTCCGGTACCGTGCCAGCAACTGCGCACGGCCGTGCAGAATCTGCTTGCCCACGAATGTGCAGTTCACAGCATAGGTCTCAACGAAGGCCGCGGTGTCCCCGCGATTCCATGCCTGCAACTGAGTGGACAATTCTTTCGATATCTGCGCGGCTAGGTCGGCGGCGCTCAATTTCAAAGACGCGGCAAGGAGAGCTATTGCAGCAAGGCGTGCGGTCCGCATGTGCATCATGGTACACGCCACAGCGGGGCTAGCATGAAACAAAGTGCCTCCCAAGACTACTCAGGAATGCGACGTTCGCATCGGCACTTCCGGTTGGCACTACAAGCACTGGATCGGAACTTTTTATCCGCCTAAGACGCCCGCTTCCAAAATGCTCGGCTATTATGCGGAGCATTTCGACACGGTGGAACTGAATAACAGCTTTTATCACTTGCCGAAAAAGCCAGCTTTGGAAAACTGGCGCGATACGACGCCACAAGATTTCGTGTTCGCTGCCAAAGGAAGCCGGTTTCTCACGCATATGAAGAAGCTGAACGACGCCGGGCAAGGGCTGGAACGCTTTCTGGACACGATCGAAACGTTGGGTCATAAGCTGGGACCGATCCTGTTCCAACTGCCGCCGAATTGGGAGCTGAATCTGGATCGCCTCGAAACGTTCCTTGCGCTTCTACCCACGCACCACCGCTGTGCATTCGAATTCCGCAATGCAACCTGGAACGTTCCGGCCGTTTATGGGCTTCTGGCACACCACAATGTGGCGCAGTGCGCCTTTCATCTTGCGGGCGAGCATTCGCCCATCGAACTGACGGCCGATTTTGCCTATGTCCGATTGCATGGGCCCGGGGACAGATATAGGGGAACTTACAGCCATGACGTTCTTCGCGGCTGGTCCAGGCGGATGCGTACCTGGCAGCGCAAGCTCAAAGCCATCTATTTTTATTTCGATAACGACGAAGCTGGCTATGCCGCCTCGGATGCGCTCAGGCTTAAGAGCCTGATGACGGGTTCAGGCTGACGGAACCGTCGCCCGTGCGCACAGTCAGCAGCGGCCCCCCGCCATTCAATTTCCCGCGAACCTCATTCTCTCGTTGCGTGCCGCTTACGCTCACCGGCAGATTTAGTCGAATGTGGCCGTCGCCCGTATGCAAATCCAGGTCTGCCGCAAAGTCGCGCGGCAAGCTTAGACGGACGCTTCCGTCACCGGTATGAACGCGCCAATCGGAGCGCATGCGGGATCCGCGAAAAATTTCGAGATCTACTGAGCCGTCCTGTGTCCTTACCTGCAAATTGTCAAAGCGGCCACTTACATGCACGCTGCCATCCCCGCTGTGAGCGTCGAGCATGCCATCCAGATTCTCGCCTTGAATGCTCCCATCGCCTGTATCAACCTGCATCGGCCCGTGGACGCCTCGCAACGTAATGGACCCGTCGCCCGTGTGCAAGTAGCCCGTGAGCTCTTTCGGAACCCGCAGTTCCAGGCGCATGGAGTGGTCTCCGAAGTTAAAGTGCATCGGCGGTTCCTTTATTTCGAGATCAACGCGGTCACCCGTTTGGCGCTGCGTTATTCTTACGCCAGAGCCTCCAATCGAATATCCGCGTGTTCTCAAGGTGGCATCTATCGAGCTGCCTCCGACAGCTTCAACCACGATCGCGGCATTTCCCGCCGTCACGTGCAGTTCGGGTTTCGCTCCCACAGACCACTGCTTGTTCCACTGGTCCCCGCTACAGACGGATGCCGCCAAGAGTAGCACGCAACAAGCGGTAATGGAATGCCGTTTCATGACGTGATCCCCCCTTCGCACTCATGATTTACGAAATGCCATAGACCGAAGTTCCCCGGCGCGTGCATCCTGGAACGGCAAGCCGTCATCACAGAATTATTGCGCTTTCCACGGGGAAACGTTCCCAGCCGAAATGAAATCCTGTATTCATATTCTGCAAATGACGCAAAGGCCGCATGGCATCATCTGAAATCGCCGCCGCTCGAGCGTGGCGGCCGTCTGCTAATCCGTGGTTGATCGCTGTATCGGTGATGCTGGCGACGTTCATGGAGGTGCTGGACACCTCCATCGCCACCGTAGCGCTGCCACATATCGCGGGTAGCGTATCCGCTACCAATGACGAGGCCACCTGGGTTCTGACCAGCTACCTGGTTTCGAATGCCGTGGTGCTTCCAGCCAGTTCATGGTTCGGCCTGCGGTTTGGGCGCAAGCGCTTCCTGATCACTTGTATCATCATTTTCACAGTTTCATCATTCATGTGCGGCGCGGCCTGGTCGCTTGGCATTCTTTTGCTGGCACGGGCAATTCAGGGCGCCGGAGGGGGCGCCCTGCAGCCCATTTCGCAGGCCATCCTTCTCGAGAGCTTCCCGCCTGAAAAGCGGGGCCTGGCAATGGCCGTATTCGCACTCGGAGTGGTAGTGGCTCCCATACTGGGTCCCACATTTGGCGGGTGGCTTACGGACAACTATTCCTGGCGGTGGAGCTTTTATATCAACATTCCCATCGGCATTCTTGCCGTTTTTATGATCCTTCGCAATGTCGAGGACCCGCCATATATCAAACACGCGGTTGCAGGCAAATTCGATGCCTGGGGCCTCGGGCTGCTCGCGATTTGGCTCGGCTGTCTTCAGATCATTCTGGACAAGGGGCAAGAGGACGATTGGTTCGGAGCATCATGGATCCGCTGGGCCACTCTGATCGGGTGCGTCGCTTTCGTGGTGTTCGTTTCCCTCGAGCTGACCAAAGACAAGCCGCTCGTCGATCTTACGATCTTCAAAAACCGTAACTTTGCCACCGGGTGTCTCCTCATAACGCTATTCGGCGCGGCCATTTACGGCCTGGTGGTGCTGCTGCCGCTCTTTTATCAGGAGCTCATGGGATACACCGCGCTGAATGCCGGGATCATCGTGAGCCCGAGAGGCATTGGCGCAATCGTTGCGATGCCGATTATCGGTATTCTCACCACGCGAATGGACAACCGGTATCTGATTGCATCGGGCTTCTTTGTTTTTGCCATCTGCAGCTTGTGGTTTGGTGAGGTTAATCTTGCCATTGGCCCATGGTCCTTCATCTGGGCCATCATTCTTAGCGGGTTCGGGTCCGGCATGGTCTTCGTTCCGCTATCAACCACGACCATGGGGACACTTTCGAACGAGCAAATCGGAAACGCGAGCGGCCTTTACAATCTGCTACGCAATGTCGGCGGCAGCATCGGGATCTCCATCGTGAACACAGTCGTCGCACGTCACGAGCAATTGCACCGCAGCGAGCTCGCCCATTCCATGACTCCCACCAACCCGGTTTTTGAACGTCGGATTTCAACCCTGCAGGATCTCGTGTCGCAAACGAATGCGGCCGGCCCCGTTACGGCACATAACAGCGCACTGGCTTTGTTGAACAACACGCTCTCGTCGCAGGCCCGGCTCCTGTCTTATGTCGACGATTTCCGTTACATGGCTCTAGTCTGTTTCGGATGCCTTCCACTTGTCCTGCTGTTTAAGAGGGCCAGACCGCGGGCGGGCGCCGTGCATGCCGAGTAGCGCGCACATGTCGACACAGTTGTCGGGGCCGTTAGCTCAAAACCCTCGGCCCCAGTGGAAGACGCTGTTGGCCTTCGCAATTATCTATTTCGTGTGGGGTTCCACATTCCTTGCTATTCGCGTTGGCGTTCGTGAGGTTCCGCCGTTTCTCTTTGCGGCGATGCGGTTCCTGGTTGCAGGGCTGGTGCTTTATGGATGGATGATCGCGCGGGGCGAGCGTTCTCCCACCGCCCGTCAATGGATGTCAGCGCTCTCACTCGCGCTGTTGATTTTCGTTTTCGATTACGGGCTCCTGTTCTGGGCTGAGCAGCGTGTGCCGTCTGGCATTGCCGCGGTGATGATGGCCACAATTCCGGTATTCATGGCGCTCTCGGAAATCATTCTTCTGGGAACACAAAGGCTCACCGTCTATTTGGCGGCGGCGCTGTTGATCGGAGTGGGAGGAGTAGCGGTCCTCATGAGCCATTCGCTCAACATCGGCGGGAGCCCGATCGATAGAGCCGGCGCGACTGCGCTCATCATTGCGGCGATAAGCTGGTCGATATCATCCGCCCTTACACGCAAGCTGCCCCTGCCGCCGTCCAAAGTCATGAGTTCTGGGGCGCAGATGCTTGCCGGCGGAGTGTTGCTGACGCTTGCGGCAGCAACGCTCGGAGAATTTCGCGATTTTCATCCCTCAATTGTTTCCTCCGCAGCATGGCTCTCGCTGCTCTACCTGATCGTCGCGGGCTCCATTGTCGGGTTTACGGCCTATGTGTGGCTAATTCACCATGAGTCCCCAACCAAGGTTGGCACCTACGCTTACGTGAATCCGGTGGTGGCCGTTCTGGTTGGATATTTTCTTGGGGGCGAAGCGCTTGATCTGCGAACGATCCTGGGGACTCTGTTTGTACTGATCAGCGTTGTGGCGATCACAACGGCGCGGACCGCGAAACCGGCAGCACAGGCCGTCGAGTCACCATCCTCATATGAGAAGGAGAAATGGACAAGCGAAAATTCTTGAAGACATCCGGCGCACTTATTGCAGGGAGCATGTTATCCCGCCTGGTTGCCGGCGAGCGCCAGGACGGGCGTCGCACAAACTGGTCCGGCAATTACACATACAGTACGGATCATCTGTACGCGCCCAAGACACTCAAGGAAGTGCGGCAAGTGGTGAAGCGCGCAAGTAAGCTCAGGGCCCTGGGCACGCGCCATTCGTTCAACGGAATCGCCGATAGCACCGCGACACAAATTTCCCTGGCAAATCTCAAGGAGATGTCGTTAGACCAGGCACACCGCACGGTGACCGTTGGGGGCGGTGTTCGTTATGGCGATCTCGCTCCCTACCTCGACCGCAATGGATACGCGCTGCACAATCTGGCCTCGCTCCCCCATATCTCCGTCGCGGGCGCTTGCGCAACCGCGACACACGGCTCGGGCAGCAAGAATGGCAATCTTTCCACAGCGGTAGCTGCCCTGGAAATTGTCACGGCGTCGGGTGAGGTGCTTACGCTGTCGCGAGAGCGCGATGGCGAACGCTTTCGAGGCGCGGTGGTGAACCTGGGAGCAGTTGGAGTTGTCACGAAAGTCACTCTCGATGTTCAGCCGACATATCGGATGACCCAGGTCGTCTATCAGAATCTATCTTTCAATCAGTTGGAAAATCACCTGGAAGATATTTTCGGGAGCGGTTACAGCGTCAGCCTGTTTACCGACTGGCAAGGCCATCAGGCTACGCAGGTGTGGATCAAGAGCCGTGTTCAGGGCAGCGCATCGAAAGCGGCGCCCGAACTCTATGGAGCAAAGCTCGCGACGAAGAAACTGCATCCCATCGCGGATCATTCGGCTGAGAATTGCACGGAACAGCTCGGCATTCCCGGCCCTTGGTATGAGCGGCTACCGCACTTCCGGATGAATTTCACGCCGAGCAGCGGCGCGGAGCTGCAATCGGAATACTTCGTTCCGCGCGAGAAAGGGTATCAGGCGATTCTTGCTGTCGAACAGTTGCGGAACCGCATTACGCCGCTGCTCTTCATTACCGAACTCCGCACCATCGCCGCCGACAATCTTTGGATGAGCACCTGTTACCACCGGGACTCTATGACGATTCACTTCACGTGGAAACCGGAGTGGCCTGCGGTGAAGAAAGTGCTTCCGATGATCGAAGAGAAGCTGGCGCCATTCGATGCGCGGCCGCACTGGGGAAAGCTTTTTACGATGCAGCCGTCACATCTGCAATCGCTTTATCCTGACCTGCGCGCCTATAAAGATTTGCTCAGAGAATATGACTCGTCGGGCAAGTTTCGCAATAATTTCATGAATACGAATCTCTTCGGTGCCTAGCATTACCGCTCCCGCTGGTCACGCCTCAGAAAAGCTCAATCTACACGAACCAGCTGACGACAAGACCGGCGGTGGCGGCAAAGATCACAACAGTAGTAACCCAGCCTAGTATCTTGATCGCCGCGCCATTCACGCGTCTTCCGACGATGGCCGGGTTGCTTGTCATGCGCATGATCAAGAGCATGAGAGGCGGTGTCGAAAATCCTTGTACGATTCCTGCAAAGACGAGTGCCTTCATCGGATTTATTCCGAAGAAATTCAACCCGATGGCAATTAGTGTAAAGATGGCGATGGCTACGTAGAACTTCTTGGCTTCTGCGGGCTTTCGATAGAGACCATGTTTCCACCCGACGCTTTGACAGAGGTCGTAGGCAGCGCCGGTGGTCATAACGGGCACCGCTAAGAAGCCAACGCCAATTACCCCTAGAGCAAACAAGAGGCCGGCCGCATTTCCGGCAAGTGGCCGGAGGGCTTGGGCCGCCTCTGCGGCGCTGGTGATATCCGTTTTGCCGGATTTAAAGAGCGTGGCCGCGGTCGCCAGAATGATGAAATACATCACCGCATTTGAAAAGAACATCCCAAAGATGATGTCCCACATGGATTGCTTGAGCTCGGCGCGGCTCGCTCCCCTGCGTTGCCACAACCGTCTTCTACCTGCTGCGATCTTCTCCTCCACTTCCTCATTCGACTGCCAGGTATAGAGATAAGCGGAGAGAGACGTTCCGATGACGGCGACAGTCATTTCCAGGAAATCCTTGTCAAAGCGAATGGTGGGAATCAAGGATCCCCGCAGCACGAGGCCGAGCTCCGGGTGCGCGAGAATCGCGGATCCGACGTACGCGAGAAGCGCCAGGGAGAGTAGCCGGAAAATATTCCGAATGAGAGTATAGGAGCCCCAGATCTGAAGCGCCAGGATGGAGAGTCCGGTAATGACGACAATGGCAGGCATCGGTAAAGGGATCAGCAACTTCAATGCGGCCGCCATGCCGCCTATGTCGGCACCGGCTTCGATGGTGTTCCCGATCAGCACTCCTGTCAATACCGTAAGGAGAAACCAGCGGGAATGATGCTTGCGGATAATCGCGAATAACCCTTCGCCGGCGACCAGGCCCAGCTTGGACGAAAGGTACACAACGGCCACCATCATCGGAAAGGTGACGGGAGCGGTCCACAGGAAAGAAGGTCCAAGCTTTGCGCCTGCACTCGCGTAGGTACCGATAGCCGAAGGATCGTCGTCAGCAGCGCCGGTTATGAGGCCGAGTCCGATTGCGCGGACTAGCCCGAATTTCCTGCCGGATGGCCGGGACGCGGAAGGCTCAGTCTGCGGTCGTGTATTTGGTACAGAAGCCGTGTCCGGAGCACTCATCGTTAGTTAGATCGAACCAGAGTACGATTGCGACTCGGCGATTTCCAGCCCGGGAGATCTGCTAGGGCATTAAAGTGGCGGCAAATTGCTTTCGCCCAATTTGTGAAAAAATAATCGGACCATGAAATTCCGCTCTCGTCGTTGGTTCGTTTGGTTGCTGTTACTAAGCGCGTCACTCGATTCAGCCGGTTGGTGCGCCAGCGGACCACCGAAGCTTCGGCTTGGAGAAGTGCAGCAGGTGAAACCGGAAAGCTACACAGTGGAGCTGACGCTCAATCCGGACAGGGACGATTTCAGCGAAGTGGTCGGCATCCACGTGAACGTCGAACAAGCAATCCCGACGCTGTGGTTGAACGCGACAAACATAGCAGTGCAGAAGGCGTCCGTCGCGTACCGTGGCGAACAGCGGAGCGCGACTGTGGTCCCGGGCGGGGACGATTTTCTCGGTCTGAAGTTTGAAGCACCAATTCCACCAGGACCGGCGCAGGTCCGGATCGAATACACAGGCAAGTTCATGTTGAGCGATCAATCCGGCATTTTTCGTACCGAAGATAGAGGCAATCGGTACCTACTCACCCAGTTCGAACAGACTGACGCGCGCCGGGCGTTTCCGTGCTTTGACGAGCCTGTCTACAAAGTGCCCTGGCAAGTGACACTGCATGTTCCGGCGCAAGATAGCGCTCTGAGCAATACGCCTGCTTCATCCGAAAAGAACGAAGGCGGGACGAAAACGTACGTCTTTCAGCAGACGAAGCCGCTCCCAAGTTACTTAGTAGCGTTTGGAGTGGGGCCCTTCGAGTTTGTCAATGCCGGATTTGCGGGCAGGAACCACGTACCGGTACGGATTGTAACAGCAAAGGGGCGAGCGAACGAAGCGAAATATGCGGCGGAAGTAACCGCGACAATCCTGACCAAGCTCGAGGATTACTTTGGCGTGCCCTATCCGTATGCGAAAGCTGACCAGGTCGCCATTCCGATTTCGGCCAGCTTTGCGATGGAAAATGCCGGCATGGTGACGTATGGCCAGACGATTATTCTGGCCAAGCCCGAAACGGATACAGAGGAGCGTCGGCGCGGATATGCCTCCGTTGCCGCACACGAACTGGCGCACCAATGGTTTGGAGACCTGGTGACCACGGCGTGGTGGAACGACATTTGGTTAAACGAAGCGTTTGCAAGCTGGATGTCGAGCAAGCTGATCGCTGAATGGAAGCCCGACTGGGAAACTCGCGCCGGCGACGTCGACCAAAAACTTTTTGCCGAGAACAGCGACAGCCTGCTTTCCGCCCGCAAAATCACACAGGAAATTGAGTCGAAGGGCGACATTCCGAACGCTTTCGACTCCATTACTTATTTGAAAGGCTCGGCAGTGATTGGAATGTTCGAAAACTGGCTCGGAGAGAAGAACTTCCAAAAGGGCGTCCAGAGCTACATGAACCGTTATGCCTTTCGAACGGCTACAACTGGCGATTTCCTTGACTCCTTAAGCACAGCGAGCCAAAAGAATGTGACCGCGGCATTCTCGACATTCCTAAACCAATCCGGCGTGCCGATCGTATCCGTTGCACTGGATTGCAATGCAGGGAGTGCCAGTTTGCAACTGAAACAGCAACGGTATCTGCCCTTAGGTTCGAAGAGTACAGGCAACCAGCGCTGGCAAACCCCGGTCTGCATACGCTACAGCACGTCTGCCGGCGAGCAGTCGTCGTGCGCTCTGATGACGGACAGTGAGATGAATATTCCGCTTCAAACAAATAGCTGCCCGGGTTGGGTGCAGGCGAACGATAAGGCAGTTGGCTATTACCGGCTCGATTACGCCGGAGGACTGCTCGAAAAACTCATGGACGGCGATGTCATGACGCGGTTGAGTGCCGCCGAACGAGTGGATCTGATTGGCAATGCCCGGGCGCTGGCACAGTCAGGGCGGATGCCAATGTCGGATGCCCTCGCGCTGGTCCCGCTGGTGCATTCAGACCCGGAACGCCACGTGGTCGAAGAGGCATTGGGATTGGCAATGAGTCCCAGGGAGCATCTTGTTGCTTCTGAACTGTTGCCGAAATATGCCGAGTTTATCCGGGCCAACTTTCAGGCGCGCGCGCATGAGCTCGGCTGGACGCCAAAGCCAGACGAACGAGCCGAATCGAAGTTGCTGCGCCCGGACCTGGTTTCTGCGGTCGCAACGGACGGGCAAGATCAGGCACTCGCCAAAGAAGCAGAATCGCTGACAAACAACTGGCTGAACACAGACAAGGGAATCGATCCGAGTATGCTGAGCTCGGTCCTCTCTGCCGCCGCCTATTACCAAGGTGCAGATCTGGCTGACCGTTTCATTGGAGCGTGGGCCAAGCTGGATGCTCAGCAGCAGCAATCACTACTAATCGCGATGTTCGGGTTCCGTGATCCGAAGGCGGTAAAGACGTTACTGGGCGCGGTGCTCTCGGGCAAGCTCCCGGTCACTCCGGCTTCCTATCTTTTCTTCTACGCGGGCCAAGGATCGGCGGAGAGCCGCGGGGTCCGTTTCCAATTTCTGAAGGCAAACTATGACGCGATATTGAAGCTCTTCGGAAATAATCCCTTTGCAGGAAAACCACAGTTGCCAAGGGTGGGCGGAGGCTTCTGTGACGCGCAAGCGAAGGGTGAATTGAAAGGCTACTTCGATCCCCGATTACCCGAACTAACGGGCGCCGCGAGAACACTAGCTAACGTGCTGGAAGAAATTGATCAGTGTGTGGCCATCAAGGACCGGCAGGAACCGAGCGTCAGGGCGTTCTTACAGAAGCAGTGAGAGTTTTTCAGGTGACGGCAGGTGGCACGGCTACCCAAACTGAAGTTCTCACAGCATGCTGAAAGCGCGCGCCAAAAGGACATCATTCAGTCGGTTTGCGGCCGGGGAGAATTTGCCCAGTGACCGGACTCGTCTTTTCCGCTCACGATCACGCCCTTCGCGTTCCAGCCAAGACCTGCACGCACACTTGAGGGGCAATAGCGCAGGGTCAAGCCGCAGCGCCGCTTCTTCGATTCGTTTGCCTCGGAGCCGTGCAACAGCAGATCGCTGTGAATGGAAATCTCTCCGGCTTTCAATTCAACGTTTACCGGTTCTCCGAGAGTTTCAGCGGCAGCGACGGTCTGATTCAGAACATTCGCTTCGTCGTTTTCGCTGAGCGTATAAGTCAGGTGGCCTAAGTGGTGCGAGCCAGGAATATAACGCATGCAGGCGTTTTCGACCGTGGCGTCGTCGATCGCAAGCCAGGCTGTAACCGCCATCGACGGCGTCAGGGGCCAATAGCTGGAATCCTGATGCCAGGATACGCGCTTGCCGTCTCCCGGCATTTTGCAGAAGAAATGCGAGCCCCAGGCGACGACATCTTCACCGAGCAGGTCCTTGATGCGGCTCACAATACGCGGGTGTGTCAGGATGTCGTAGACGCGCCCATACCGCAGATGGGCCGTGCTGATCGAATAACTATCGCCGCCGGCGGCTACGGTTTTCTCGAGAAGCTCATCGAAATAACTCCGGATAGCGGCGATTTCCGCTTCATCGAAGATACGAATGCCGGCCAGGTAGCCGTCACGGTTGAAGGCACCGATCTGATCGCGTGTGAGAACCGCCGGGTGCTCCATCATCGAAGGACGGAAGCGCAGGTCGCGCTCGAGCTTGCGCAACTCTTCTGCGGTCGGAATGAATTTCGGCGTCGTTGTCGTGTTCATAGTCCGCTATGCTCCATACTCTCACCTATTTTCTGAGGGTCAGCGCGACTTGCGGCAGGCGGGGCACGGGAACGAGACGTCCCCGGACATACACATTGATCTGCTGTCCTCTCAGCTTCCAGGATGCAATTTGCCACAGGTCCAGAGCCTCGCACTGTTCGGGAGTAATATCTGGCTGCCAGTCGTAAAACTTCTCCAGGAACCAGCGCACGGGAGGAATGCCGATGACGCCGCCAGAAGGCGCCCAGGTGCGGCTGTAGGTGATGAGCGCATCGAAGCTGCCGGGCGGCAGCGCTCGAATGGAAGCGGCATGAAAATCGTTGGTCTCGATGACGTTCAGCTTACGATCCACGAATCCGTAATCGGAGTCTCTGAAGCCCGCGGTGTAGGGCCAGGCGGTGGCGATGGTTTCGCGCGCAAGATTCTGCTCGGCGAAACGGGCCGCGGTCTGCTGCAGCCGGATGAAGTCGACCATAGCGAAATTGTTTTCGTATGGAAACGGGTAAGGCGGGTTCCAAAAGAGATTGCCAACAAGAGCGGTGAACAGGGCAGCGGCGCACCCGATACGGGCGAGGCGCGGCAGAAATGTCAGCGCGACGCTGACGGCGATATAGAAAACCGGCAGCACGGGCAACAGATAACGCTCGAGCTCCGCGCCGCCGAACACGGATACCATGAGGAGGGTCGCAATTGTGACCGCAAGCGTCGCCTCCCAGCGTTCACTCCGGAACAGCGACCGCTTTCTCAAAGCGATCAGCAGCACGGCGGTACCTATCCAGCGGAACTCCGCAAAGAAGATGTAGTAGATGCGCCGGAAAAAGGAGAATACGATTCTGACCGGGCTCAGAGCATATTGCACGTTGTAATGCGCGAAGCCGGGATTTCCGAGCCAATAGCCGGTGCCTTGATGGAGCGCGAGGAGCCAGCAGCCGAGGGCGGCGGCCGGCAGAGTAAAGAGTGCGGCTCTCTTCCAATCCTTGCGCCAGATTAGAATGGCGAAGAACACGGCCGGCGCGACAATTCCGGTTTCCTTCACGAGCACCAGTACAAGGCAAGCAGCGGCGGCAGGGACGTACTGCTTCCGAACGAACAGCAAAAGGGCGAGCAGCGTAAACACCATGGCCGGCATATCGAGCTGCGCCATCATGCTCTGCGTGTAGAACAAGGGAGAAGCAAGGAGCAGCAGAGGGGGCAGAAAGGCCGCGGCGCCCTCCGCTTCCTGACTTAATTCGATGGCGAGCAAGAACACGAAGACCAGGCCGAGACCAGCCACTAGAAGCATGGCCACGCGCGTCAACGGAATGGAGAAGCCGAAGAGCTTGTACCAGGCGACGAGGTACACCTCTACTCCGGGCGGATGAACGTTCGGAATCGTCGAATGAGCAATCCAAGAGCCGTCGCGCAAGATATCGAGCGCTGTGGGAATGAACTGTCCCTGTTCATCCCAGAAGAACGGCAGGCCGAAGAGCGGCCAGTGAATCAGGAAGAGAGGAATTGCAAAGAGCGAGAAGAAGACGGCGAGGTAGAACAAGTGATTTCGGGATACGCGCCGGTCTGTCTTCATCTCGTCCCGCGGTGCGGGGGCACTGCGCCCGGTTTCTCCCTTGACGGGCGGCCTTCGAAAGGCATCACGCGCCTACTGGATCACGTCGCCGGGGCTTTGCGCCTCGAGCCGGATCTCTCCGAAAGCCGCCTCGTATTGCTTCAGATTCTGCTGCAGCAGGTTCGCAAGCGCTTTTGCTTGCGGCGGACTGAGGTAGATGCCCTGGAAGTTTGAAATGGTTACGGCGTCAGGCGCAGTCTGGTTCACCGTGCCGAACATGAGAAAGAAATCCCAGAGGCTCACGCGGACCTGCACGCTATTCGCATAAGTTTCGCGATAGTCCTGGGTATGCGTGAGTTGCAGCTTGGGCTGCGGCTGTCCTGGCGTCATTCCTTCAGTATGAGGGCTTCCTTGACGGCAGCTTTGTGAGAGCGCTGGCTGAGTTGGTCCAAAAGACGCCCGCTTGTTTGTGCGATCTCAAGCACGGCGGCATCGAAGGCCGCCTGATTGGCTTGGGAGGGCTTATGGAAGCCGCTGATTTTGCGGACAAACTGCAGCGCGGCCGCCGCGATTTCATCTTCGGAGGCAACGAGGTCGGGACGTCTCAGAACTTTGATACTGCGGCACATGACGGATCACAGCCATTATGGCAAGAAGAGCGGAAAAGTCGGCTCAACCCGCCCCTCGCTCACGCTCAGGGTTCCGTTGAAAGATTTCGGTTATCTCGGCCGGGCGCGCGGCTGCGGCCGCAAACATGAATGTCCCGTGTTCCCGCATTTCATGGGCGGCGCGGAGCAATGCGCCGAGCGCCGTGCGACAGAGCGTGCTGCCTACACTGACGCGTTTGACTCCAATCGCCGACAGTTCAGCGAGGCTCAATTGAACCCCTTGCAGCCCCATGACGACGTTCACCGGACGATCCACAGATTTGACGACCGCGATAATGTCCTCCCTGGTGGACAAACCGGGCGCATAGAGGACGTCTGCGCCGGCCTCCTGAAAGGCTTGCAGACGCTCGATGGTATCTTTCAGGTCCGGCCTGCCATGGAGATAGTTCTCTGCGCGCGCGGTCAAGGTGAAGGGAAAGGGCAAACCATGCGCGATGGCTACCGCTGCACGGATTCGCTCAACAGCATGTTCCTTTTCGTAAATCGGGTTGTCCGGACGCCCGGTCGCGTCTTCGATGGAGCAACCGACCACTCCGGTGACAGCCGCAAGCCGGACGGTCTCCGCAACAACTTCCGGCGCGTCGCCGAAGCCATTTTCAAGATCCGCGCTGACCGGCAAGTCAGAGGCTGATGCAATGGCAGAGGCGTAGTCCATCGATTGCTGACGGTTGAGTGTGTTGTCCGGCTGCCCGAGAGAAAAGGCGTATCCCATGCTCGTGGTAGCTAGCGCCTCAAAGCCCAGGTGCGCGAGAAGCCGGGCGGTACCGACATCCCAAGGGTTGGGAATGATGAATGCCGCATCACGCTGATGGAGCGCACGGAAGGCGTGTCCTTTTTCCGCTTGCGTCAGGCGGGCGGTGCGGGTTGCCATATTGTGACCTCTTGCCCAGGGTAGCTTGGGGAGGAATGCCGGGATTGTATCGGCCAAGGAGTGCGATTCGTAAATACCCGCTCCCGAATGGGAGCGGTTTCCTACGAGTCCAAATACTTAAGTTTCTACTTGACAATTGTGTGGATTCGGCAAATACTTAAGTAATTACTTTACTATTGGAGCCAAAAACATGGAGCAATCCGTTATTCACAATACGTTCGTAATCGAGCGCAGTTATCCAAAGCCGCCTGAGCGGGTATTCTCAGCTTTCGCCGATTCGGTTAAAAAGCGGCGCTGGTTTGCCGAAAGCGATCGGCATGAAGTTAAGCAATTCGAGATGGATTTTCGAGTGGGGGGCACGGAGCGGTCGAGCTATTGCTTCAAGGAGGGAACGCCATTTCCGGGTATCGCGTTAACGAACGAGAGCAGCTACCAGGACATCGTGCCCAACCGGAGAATTGTGACGGCTTCTACGATGAGTCTCGGCGAGAAGCGGATCTCGGCTTCGCTGGTCACGATCGAGTTGTTGCCCACGGACAATGGAACCGACCTCATCTGCACACATCAGGGAGCATTCTTTGAAGGCTCCGACGGTCCTCAAATGCGCGAAGGCGGATGGCGCAAATTACTTGATCAACTGGCGACCGAGCTCGCGCGCTAGTTAGCAAGACTCCCGGAAGGATTCCAGTAATGCCAGGGCAGACATCCAACGTCGATCGTGTGTTTCACGCCCTCGGCGACCCGACGCGACGGGCCATTCTGGAGAAGCTGAGCGCAGGGCCGGTTTCGGTGTCGCGGTTGGCGGAGCCCCTGGACGTCACGCTGGCAGCGGTGGTGCAACATCTGCAGGTACTGGAGGAAAGCGGGCTGGTCCATACGGAGAAGCTCGGGCGAGTTCGCACCTGCCGGATCGAGCCCGCAGGGTTTTGGGTGGCAGAGCAATGGATAGGCGAACGGCGGTCGATCTGGGAACGACGGCTCGACCGGCTCGGCGAGTTACTCGCGGAGCCGGAGGAAGGCGCATGAAAGAGGGTACCCCCTTGCATCCAAACGAGGCGCGGGTTACGCTGTTATCGGATATCGATAACACTCGTGAAGCCAAACGATCTCGTGCAAGGCACGCTCGGTCTCCTGATCCTGAGAATCCTCGCGCTCGAACCGATGCATGGGTGGGCCCTTTCCCAACGTCTGAAGCAGATGTCGAACGACGTTCTTCAGGTCGGTGCCGGTTCCTTGTATCCGGCGCTTCATAAGTTGGAGCAGGAGGGCTGGATCACCGCCGAATGGCTGGTCAGTGACACGCGGCGGCGCGTCAAGTTCTACTCTCTGACCAAGGAAGGGCGAAAGCGGCTACAAGCCGAGACCGCTGATTGGAAGCGCATCTCCGGGGCTATCTCCGCGATCGTGCTTCCCGCCCGAGGTTAGCTCGTATGCGGTGGCTCAGAAAATGGCGCCTTCGTTTTCGAACGCTGTTCCATCGTTCGTGCGTCGAAACCGATCTCGATGATGAACTGCAGGACTATCTCGATCGTGAAATCGAGCACGAGGTGACGGCGGGGGCATCTGCCGGGGAGGCGCGGAGGCGCGCCTTTTCGAGCCTGAACGGCATAGCGAGACTCAAGGAGGAATGCCGCGACGCGCGTGGCGGGCGGTGGCTCGAAGACACCTTGAGCGATCTGCGATTTGCCATTCGTACACTCCGCAAAGCGCCCGCATTTACATCCACCGTGATCGCAGCCCTCGCGTTTTGTATTGCCATCAACAGTGCCATCTTCTCGATAGTCGATACTGTGCTGTTTCGGCCGCTGCCTTTCCCCGATCAGGAGCGCCTGGTCGCGGTGACGGAGGGCGTCCCAGGTTTAGGATTTCCTGTCCTGCCTTTCTCCCCTCCCGATTATCTGTTTGTGGCAGCGAACAACCGGTCCTTTGCAGCGACCGGAATCTACCGCACGCAACACTACGAGATCTCGGGGGCGGGACGGCCACGGCGTGCGAGCGGCGCACGCGTAACCGCCTCGCTTTTTCCGGTTTTGAGAATCTCGCCCGCGCTCGGCCGGACATTTACCCAAGCGGAGGATGAGCACTCGAAGCGAGTGGCAGTCCTCACTCACGGATTCGCCCACGGTGTGTTTGGGACATCAGAGCGGGCGCTCGGACGTACGATTCTCCTCGACCGAATGCCTTATACCGTGATCGGCGTCATGCCGCCCTCATTTTCGTTTCCGATACGCGGATCGCGGTTTAATGACGAACCGGCAGACGTGTTTGTGCCTGTTTCCTGGAGTAAAGATGACCGGCAACAGGTTGTGGCGAATTTCGACTACAGCATGATCGCTCGTTTGAAGCCGAATGTCGCCATCGAACAGGCAAGAGCGAATCTTCAAGGTTTGGTCAGACGCATCATGCAAGATTATCCGCTGAACTTAAAACAGACTCTCAGCCGCGTGCGGAACTTTTCCCTGGAATCGCAAATCGTACCGTTTCGCGAGGAGTTTACCGGGAATGTCAAACGCCCGCTGCTGCTGTTGCTGGCCGCGGTGGGCACCGTGCTGCTGATTGGATGCGCTGATGTAGCAAATCTTATGTTTAGCCGCGTGGTGGGGCGCCAGCGGGAGTTCGCGCTGAGATCGGCGCTGGGCGCAGGTAGCTGGCGTCTCGCTCGCCAGACAATCACCGAGGGTCTCGTGCTTTCCGTTAGTGGCGGGGCAATTGGATTTTGCCTGGCATTTTGGAGTTTGCCGCTCCTCATTCGCCTCGCCCCCGACAATCTTCCGCGTCTGGGCGAAATCGGCCTGAACTGGCGCATGATGGCATTCGTGGCGGTCGTCACCCTGGCGACCCCGCTTGTGTTCTGCCTTGGGCCGCTGACAAACACTTTACGCTCCAGTGTGATGAATCAGCTTCGCGTTGAAGGGCGAACCACGACACCAGGAAAGCAGCAACGCCTGATTATGTCCGCGGCTGTTGTCACTCAATTCAGTCTCGCCTTTTTGCTGCTAACCACGGCCGGGCTGCTCACGCGGAGTTTGCTAAAGGCCGCCGGAGCCAATCCGGGATTCCGGCCAGGCCACCTCATCAGTGTTCGGCTTACGTTACCGGAACCTGTTTACAGGACACAAGCCGAGATCAGCGGCTTCTTCGATCGTCTGCTGCCTCAGCTCGGGACCCTTCCCGGCGTTCGGCAAACCGGAGCACTGTCAGACCTGCCGATGGGCTCCACTTCGAATGTAGTTATCTCCATTGAAGGCCACGGTACGGATACCGAAAGAGTCGATATGGTCTTCTGCCGCGGCAATGCGCTCGAATCGCTCCGTATCCCGTTATTGCGCGGCCGTCTGCTACAGCCGGAAGATCAGATCGGGAAGCCACATGCGGTTGTGATCTCCGAGTCGCTGGCCAAGCGGGTCTGGCCGGATGATAACCCGATTGGCAGGCGAATTAGATTCGGGATCGACATGCCGAATAACGGCGAACCGTGGTTGACGGTAGTGGGCGTTGTCAAAGATGTGAAGGCACGCCTCAACAGCGATTCTCCCCGACTGCTACTGTTTACGACCTGGCAGGATTGGGTGAACCAGGTAGACGTGATCGTGCGAACTTCAGGCGATCCGCGCTTGCTGGCAAGCGCAATCGGACGGGAGATAAACCGGCTCGATCCCAGCCTTCCTGTATGGAAGATCGAGACACTCGATCAAGTCCTTGAGGAATCATTATCTGCCGAGCGTTTTCGGACTTGGCTACTGATCTGTTTTGCGACCGCTGCTCTGCTGCTGGCGATGCTCGGGATCGCCGGACTGCTCGCTTACAACGCTGCGCAACGTACGCAGGAGTTTGGAGTACGCATTGCTTTGGGAGCAGACCGCCGCGCTCTATTACTCCTGGTCTTCAGATATTGCTTGCGATTGTCGGGCACCGGGATTGCGCTTGGACTAGTAGTGTCCATCGCGGTGACTCGAGCACTCTCCACGTTGCTTTACAAGACCAGTCCAATTGATCCAGGGACTTTCCTCGCCGTGCCATTGATCCTGGCCCTGGTTGCATTTGGAGCTGCCCTGATTCCCGCGTGGCGTGTGATTCGCACAGATCCAATCACGGCGTTAAGAGCCGAATAGCTACTCGATCCGCAGTGCCGCAGCCGGGTCGATCCGCATGGCGCGGCGGCCGGGCAAATAGCAGGCCGCCACGGCGGTGATGAACAGCAGGAGCGCGACTGCGCAATAGATCAACGGCTCGAAGGGCTTCGTGCCGAAAAGCAGAGCGGCGATGTATCGCGACAGCCACCATGCGCCGAGAGCGCCCAGCAAGATTCCGAGCAAGGCGGGGCGAAGTCCCTGCGCGAATGCCATCCGCAGAATGTTTCCGCGGCTTGCGCCCAGCGCTACTCGCAGCCCGATCTCGGCTGTGCGTCGGCTCATCGAATAGGAGAGCACTCCGTAGATGCCGGCAGTCGCCAGGAGCAGCGCGAACCCGCTGAAAACGCCCAGCAGAATCACGTTGAAGCGTTCGGGAGCGACGGAGCGGCGCACAACTTCCTGAAATGAACGAACGTCCGCGACCGGGAGAGACGGGTCAAGGCTTGCGACCATCGAGCGCACAACAGGAACGAGCGCGAGAGGATTCGTGCGAGTATGCACCACGAAATCGGTCGTCAGCGCGTTCGAACCATAGGGCAGATAGACGGTCAGCGCGGAGGCCGAAGCAAGGCCGCGTTCGCGGCTGTCGGCGACTACTCCGACCACTTCAGCGTCCCAGTTCGATTGGCCTTTCCAGAGCATCGCGTGCTTGCCGACTGGATCTTGATTCGGGAAGATTAGCTTCGCCAGCCGCTCGCTGAGAATCACACGCCGCGGCGGCGCAGGCTGGCCGCGTTCTCCCCAAACGGGTTTATCATTTTCACCAAACACTCTGCCCCAAAGCAGCGGCAATCCGATCGCACGGAAATAGCCAGGCGACACGATACGCCAGCCGGCCCATGGGGCAGGTCCGGAAGCCTGCGGCCTGAAGCTGGAGTCAATCGTCATTCCCGGATCACCTCCCTCGACGGGACGATTGCTGACGGCGCCGACCGCGATCACATTGGGATGAACCGAAAGCCGCTCGAAGAAGCGATCGAGGAATCGTTTGCCGGTCCCTTTCTCCCAATACGAATCGGGCATGCTCACGGAAAACCACAGGCGGCCCTCGGTTTGGAACCCGGGATTGACGGTCGTCAACTGAATGAAGCTGCGGATGAGCAGTCCCGCCCCGATCAACAGGAGAAACGACAGGGCCACTTCACCGGTGACGAGCGCGGCGCGCAAACGGCCTTGGCCGCGGCTCCCCGTCTGCCGCGCGCCCTCGCGAAGCGCAGTCGTGAAACGGCTCGAGGGAACGTACAAAGCCGGAGCGAGACCCGAGAGGACACCAGTCAGCACGGCTATCAGTGCCGCAAACCCAAGCACCCACGGGTTCAGAGCGGCATCTGCCAGACGCGGAATTCCGCGGATCTCGAGCACCTGAATGGCGCGTATCGCTGCGCCGGCCAGCGCAACTCCGATGGCTGCGCCCGAGACGCTAAGCAGCAATGCTTCCAGCATTACGAACCGCATCAGACGCGCACGGCCCGCGCCGAGAGCCGTGCGTACGGCGATTTCCCGCTCGCGTGCCGTGCCGCGAGCCAGCAACAGATTGGCGATGTTCAGGCAAGCGATGAATAACAGAAAGGTGACCGCGCCGAACAGGAGCCACAATCCCCGGCGGGCGGTATCGGTGGCAACCCAGGTGCTTGATGGGTCCAGCCGGAAACCGATGCCCTTATCGTCTTTCGGATACGATCGCGCAAAGATACTGGCCAGCCGCCCCAGGTCGGCTCGCGCTGCAGCCGGAGAAACGCCCGGTGCGAGGCGTCCAATCACCTGGAACTCCCAGCTCCCACGGTCGGTACCAGCCCGGTAACCAAACGGCAGATAGAGCTGATCGGAAAGCCACGGCTCGCCGGGCGGCAGCACGCCCACTACGGTGTACGCACGGCCGTTCAAGCGCAGCGTACGGCCGAGGATTCCCGGATCTCCGCCGAAGTGAGTATGCCAGAACCGGTTTCCGACAATCGCCACCGAATTATTCCATCCGCCCCGGTCGTCCTGGTATGAAAAGTCGCGCCCGACCACCGGCGATACGCCGAGGGTACGGAAAAAGCCGGCGGTGACAGACACCGCACTGACCTTCTCCGCCGCGCCGGCGCCGGTCAGGTTTGCTTCGCCGTAATGGTAAGCGGCGAGTTCCTTGAAGGAATGATTCTGAGCGCGAACGTCCCAGAAATTTGCCTCGGCGAAGGATGCCTGGTCGATGCCGCGTTCCTGCCGCGTTTCCCAAAGTTCCACAATGCGGTCCGAATCATGGAAAGGCAGCGGCTTCAGCAGAGCCGATTGGACAATGCTGAACATCGCGATGCTTGCGCCCATGCCGAGTGCGAGCATCGCCGTCCCGAGAATGCTCAGCGAGAAATTGCGACGCAGCCCGCGCACCGAGTGCCGCAGGTCTGTCCAGATGGCTTCGAGACCGGTTCCGATGCGCATAAGCGTACCGACATTCTATAGGAAGATGCGTTCAGCGGGCCGGCGGCAAATCAGAGCAGATGGGGCGATAGCGTTGTTTCGGGAACCAATGCGCCCATTCATCATGGGACAAGTTGTGAGTGAGCCGGGCGCACGCCTGGTCTCGCAGATCGGACGAACGCCAGAGCCAGAGCGCAGCGGAGCGCTCGTCGTACCCGGCCAGCAGATAGCGGCCGTCGGGGCTGAAAGCGGCGGCGCGGAGATAACCCGCGTCGGGAAGTTGCGCCAGGCGACCGCCGGTGGCCGCGTCCCACACCGTGAGATGTCCATGAGAAACGACGGCGATGGCGGTGGAAGAGGGATCGCGAAGGACGAAATCAATATCGCCGCTCTCGCGTTTCACTCGTTCGGGAATGCTGCTGATACGAGCACCTCGCTCTCGTATCGGAAGGTCCGGCAAAGGCGTTACAGACGATTGGTCAACAGCAATAAGAAACCGCTTGTCGGCCCACTGCGCAATTACAGTATTTGAATCGGTGAAGACGAGCTTGTCGATGAGTGGAGCGCCATGAAATTCGATGTCGCGCAGGACACGGCCATCAGGTTCGGCGATTCTTACAAGAGGTGACGCGTGGGCCGAAACGGTGCCGATCGCGAGGCGGCGACCATCCGGGCTGAAGGCCACGCTGCGAACGTCGCCGGGCAGATGGAAGAAAGCCGGGCGATCCGCGCGGCGGGTTGCGGAGACCGAAACCCAGCCGTCGATGCCGCCAGCGGCGAAGCGGGCGCCGTCCGGGCTGAAGAGGACAACTTCGGCGCCGCCTGAGCTCGGCGCTCGTTCCAGTTCGTATCCGGAGGGGAGTTCCCAAACACGCGCCGTCCCGTCGTATGAGCCCGTGCCGAGCTTTGTTCCATCTGCATTGAAGACGACCGCGGCCACGGAGGACGCGTGCTTGAGTTCGAGAATCTGGCGACCGGAGTCCACGCTCCAAACGTGGGCAAACTTGTCACCGCGCGCCGCATAGGCCAGGAGTTTGCCATCATCGCTGATGGCGACGTCCACGATCCACTGCTGGGGCGTGAGAGTTTCAGATTCAGCAGCGTGAGTTGCTTTTAGGAGTTGCTTTCCGGTCGGCACATCCCATACAAAGGCATACTCGCCGTTTGCAGTCGCCAGCCGCTTACCATCTTTGCTGAATGCCAGGTTGAAGCCGGCAGTACCGCCAACCATCGAGCGAAGAAGTCTGCGACGCGACAGATCGAAAACGGAGACTACGCCGCCGGTGGTCAGCGCGGCAATGAGTTTGCCGTCCGGGCTGAAAGCAGTGGACGCGAGTTTGTCTCCACATTTGAAATCGGCAGCAGTCGTCGCCTGCGCGACATCGAAGACGCGGACCTCACCATCCTCGGCGGCGGTTACGATTTGATTCGCGCCGGTGCGAAAATTCACCTGGGAGACCGGGGCTCCATGCAAGATGCGCAACACCTCTCGGCCGGCCGGCAAAGTCCAGATGTGGACAGGGCCATCGCGCGCGCCTGTTGCCAGCAGCGAGCCGTCGGAGTTGAAGGCCACCGAAACGGCGGCATCGTTGTCGAGCGAAGCGGTTTGCGTCGCGCGGGAAAGTTCAATGCGCGCGGCAGGTTGAGGATCTGGTGATATGTATCCTAGCGGTTTGCGGTTTCCAACATCAATGAGCTGAGTGGAGCCATCATCGCGCGCAACAGCGAGCAGGGTCCCGTTCGGCGAGAAGGCCATATCGCGAACGCGCGCTGTCGGGTCTGCGCTTCCGGGCGCATAGGACTGAGCATCTGCCGGCAGAAGCGAAACCGCCGCACGCAGCGCCTGGTTTGCTTCAAAAGACGGGCTGAGGCGATTTGATTCGATGGCGAGAAGCGCGGCCTCGTCCGCTCGATCCGGATTGTCTTCCAGGACCTTGGCTGAGCCGGCGGCGAGGCTGGCGGCCATATTGCGAATCGATTCCTGCTGACTCAGCCGCGTTTGCCGCAGGCCAAAAAGCGCTACCAGCAGGATGGTGATCAGGGTGGACGCGGCGAGCCAACGGGCGTGGCGCTGCATGCGAATATCCGCGCCATCGAGTTCGTCTTTGGGCCGGTTGTGGAGCGTGGAAGCGAGCTGAAGGACGGCTTCGTGAAAGCGCGGCTCGCGCAGACGGAGGCGTGCACCGCTCTCGCGCACCCAGCGCAGATCCAGGAAGAGGGGCTCTTCGGGAAATGAGCGAAGAAGGTTCGCTGGAAGGGCGTTGGTGTGCTCGGCAGTAAAGGAGCCGGCCGCGTGATCCCATTTCAGAGTGCCTCCGCTGAGGACAAGCAGGACATGCGATGTCCCGTTTCTGCCGATCCAATATTCGGCCTCCTTCGCAACCCATGGTGAGGCGGCCGCTTCAGGAGAGGCGAGCAGAATGAAGAACAACGACTGATCGAGGGCCTCGCGAATACTGGACCAGAGGGCAGGGTTTACTGCGAGATTGGTCTGATCTCGAAAGATGTGTAATGCGCGCAGCTTGTACCAGGGCTTCGCGAAACGATGCAAAGCGGATTGAATCGCTGCTGCGAGCGTGACATCGGCAGTGTGGCTATAAGAAATGAAGGCGTTATAGGGCATCACGCACCGTTCTCCCGCCCTGCGGGATCGCGGCTCTGTTTCAATGGGAGTGCGCCATTGCAGCTCGCAATCGGGCTTCCGAGTCCGCTCCCCAATATCCGGCATTCAATTCGAGGAAGACCGACGTATAAGGGATTGTCATATTGGTCTTGATAATCAGCACGCGGAACGTCTGGCTCACCTGATCGAGCTTCCCGATGATCTGCTCATGCGGCAGTTCGTTTACTTTTTGCTTGCCTAGAAGCTTCGCGAGTTGCTGCCGGTACTCTGATACGCCCCGCGCGTCCTTGTCCGGAACGAACTTCAGCTCCTGATCGGTATACACGACAGGCCGCACATGGCTGCTCGCCGCGATGGCGCCCAGCACCTGCTTCAGGACTTCGAGTTGCCCGGCCCCGGACACGATGGTTTCAATACCTTCGCGCGATTGGACCGGATAGGCGGAATCGGCGACCACGATCCAGTTGCGATGCCCATACAGCGGGAGACGTTCGGAAAGAATCTGCTTCCAGTTTCCTTCGGCGCAAAATGCGCTTGCTGCAGAGAACAGCAGGAGGAGTGCCAAGCGTTTCATCATATTGCGATTATCGTTGGCCCATCGTATATAAAAAACCTCGCACGGATTCCTCGCGCGCATTATTTGTAGCAGCTACCCTTTCGGAAGCCGCGGCGCGCAGCGCCAGTTCTTTGCGGGCCAGCTCCTGGGCGCCAAACCGCTCGTACACTCGCGCCAGGCGGTAATGTCCCTCGATCGAGTTCGGATCGAGGCGCACGCACACCTGGAGTTCCGAGCGGGCCTTCGCCCAGTCATGCGCCTGATACAGCGCTTTGCCATATTCGCAGCGCGTAAGTGCGCTTTCAGGTGACCGGGATGCGGCCATGCTGAGGCGTCGCAGAATAGGAGTCCAGTCCGCTGCCTCGGGATTGTCAGTTGCGACACGGGCTTCGAGCGCGCCGCAATATGCGGCCGCTTCGCTATCGGCGGCGTGCGCGCCCGCGTAGTCGCACTCGGCCTTGACCGTGCGCTGGTCCGGTGCCGTTCCTTGGTTCAGCGCGATCTCGCCCAGGTAGTGGATGGCCGGCGTGAAGTTCGGATCGAGCGAAATGGCATCGAGAAGCTGCGCCGTACCCTGCTTTTCCTCGCCGGAAAGAAAAAGCGTCAGGGCCAGCGCCGTACGCGTGCGCGCAGAGCGGGGGAAGCCGATTGCCGCGCGCTTCAGAATGACAAGCGCCGGCTCGTAGGTCTGGTGCTGCATCAACTCTATGGCCAGCGCGATCCGGAACCGCTCTTCATTCGGGGACAGCCGGACCGCTTGCTGAAAGCTTCGAGCCGCCGACACGCTATCGCCCAGCGCCTCGTACGCTTCGCCCAAAAGCTCTTCCAGGTCGCCTGTGTCTTCGAAGCCTTTCGCTTGCAAGTTGCGCATGTCTGCGACAGTCGCGGCCAGATCGGGATGCGGGCGCGTTTTTAGCTGGACATCGAGCCAGACCATGTCCGCAACGGCGGCGGCTTTCAGGATCTCGGCGTTGTTCGGAGCGAGGTTCAGCGCAGCGTGCATCTCCTCAGCCGATTCCTTCGGGCGTTGCAATCCTGCGGCGATGGCCGCACGGAGCCGGTGAAAGGCGACGGCGCGCTTCGGATCAGGTGGAATACCGATGCCTTTGACTAACGCCTCGGCTTCTGCAAAGTGATGCTGCCGCGTGAGGCTGGCGGCTTGGGCCAGTTTTTGGTTGTCGTCGAGTCCGGGGGTTGTTTGCGCCTGCAGCAGGAAGGCGGCGATAACCAGAAGAACGAGCTTATAGATTCGTCGGATCGTACTCCAGACGGCTCTGGCAATGACTATAGCCGCCACTCTCGATAAATAGCAGTGACTCCCGATAAGATGAGGCACATGTCGCGCTATCGAGACCGCCTTACACGGAAAGATCTCAACCAAAGTTCTTCGTCCGTAGGCCGGAGGCAATGGCTGCGCATTGCCGGGGCCACTGTGTCCGCGCCGCTGATTTCTTATTCCCGAGCCGCAGACCAGGTCAGGCCAAACGGGGCTCGAGATTCGAAGATCGCGGAGCTGGAATTTACCGAATTGACGGGCCACTACGAAGCCGAAGCCGGAGTAAATGGCCAGCCGCAAGTGAATCCGCTCGACATCTACGACGATCTTCGTCAGGGCGAGTACCGAGATAGGCCGGGAAAGATCGAGCGCCGCACGATCAAGGCGATCTATCTGCGGATCCGAAACAACGGTGGGGCCTTTGGGCTGTATGGGCCGATCGATCGCGAGCCCGCGCTCCTCGTCCTGGAGGATCTTCGGCGGTTTTTAATCGGTAAGGACGCGCTGGCGGGAGAAGCGCTCTGGGACGAAATGTATCGATCGAACCGGCATTCGAGGGCGGGCATCTTCCTCATGGCCATCAGTGCTATTGATAACGCTCTGTGGGATCTTCGCGGGCGATACTACGGCGTTCCTGTATACCGGCTGCTGGGAGGCCCCACGCGCGACTCCGTTGAAGTCTATGCAAGCTGTCTTGGATTTTCTTTGGAGCCCGATGCGGTCCGTACGCGGTGTCTGGCCATTCAAAAGGAAGGCTACCGGTATCAAAAGTGGTTCTTCGCGTACGGGCCAGGCTCGGGGCCGGAAGGAATGCGCAAGAATGTCGAACTGGTGCGTGTGCTGCGCGAGACGTTAGGAGAGGATACCGAGCTGATGTTCGATTCTTTTAGCGGCTGGGACTTGAGCTACGCGCTTGAATGGGCTCACCAGGTTGAAAAGTACCGGCCGCGCTGGATGGAAGAATCGACGCATCCGGAAAAACTGGAAACCTTTGCCACGCTCCGGCGAAGCACAACTATTCCGGTGGCTTCAGGCGAACACTTCTACGGCCGGTGGGAAGTAGAGCGATATCTCCAGGCGCAGGCACTGTCTGTCGTGCAGGCCGACCCGGAATGGTGCGGCGGCATTTCCGAGCTTCTCAAGATCGGCACGGTGGCCTCGCTTCACGACGTACCAGTGATTCCGCACGGGCATAGCATTCACGCCGCGCTGCATGTCGTCGCAAGCCAGTCGCCGATGACATTTCCGTTGTGCGAGTATCTGATCAACAAAATGAAAACGTATTATCACTTCGAAACGCACGCGCCCACTCCGCAGAGAGCGCATCTCGCATTGCCGCAGGGTCCCGGATTCGGAATCGAGCTGGACGAGGCAAAGATTGAATCGAGGGTTATTTTGAAGGCGGGTTGAGAGTCACCGGAAGTGGTATAGCAGGATGCCATAGCCCACGCCCGCTTCGTCTTGTGGGTGAGCGATCTGGAACGCCATGAAGCGGCCATCCGTTGAGACTACCGGGTTCGATGCCTTGTATCCCTCGTAATCGTTGAAATACGTGAGCCGCTTGAAGTCTTTGCCCGTACCGTCCAGACGCAGTTTCCAGATATCTATGTTTCCCGATCCGTGTTTCCCGCCGAGTTGCGCCACCTGCCGGTCCCCTTCGACATTTGTGTATAGGCCGTCCGGATAAATGCCTTCGCATTCGTTGTAGGTTCCAGGTGCTTTTGACACGTTCTCCACTTTTCTACTGTTCAAGTCGATCGTCATAACCGAAGCCAGACCCTGCGCCTCATAGCAGGTGAAGGTCATCTTCTGGTTGTTGTCATAGAAGTCCTGCGCTTCGATGGTGCAGGCTTTGTTAGGGCTCTCGTACTCCATGCGCTTGTTCGCCAGGCGCGCTCCGCCATTCTCCAGAAGAACATCCGCCACAAAGAGCTGGGACGTTCCGGGAGCGAGCGAACTGTCCTGCGCCGCAGTGACGGCATAGCTGATCTTCAGCGCGTTCTTCGAGATGGCCGCGCCTTCCGACATCTTCTGGTCGAGTGGTTGCGGTTTCGATCCGGGTTTCTTGCTCAGGAACCAGAGCTGGTTATCGCGCGCCCGGCTCGAATGAATGTCCGTGAACGACTTCGGGCCGATCAGAATGTAATCTCCCGAAGAGAGATGCATCACGCGGAGAAAGGCGGCACCCGGCACATTGCACGTCAGGCAACGGATGACCCGGGTTTTGAGGTCGATGACAAACGCATCTCCGAAGCTTTTATCCATGAAAGCCACGCGCTGATTGTCGGGCGAAATATCCGCGCGCTCTCCGAAGTGGGTCAGGACCTCAATGTTAGGCGGGAGCTGATCCAGAGGCTGGCCGGACTTCCTCTGCCCCAGGCAGGGCAGCACGAAAACCAGCAGCCAGGAAGGGGAAATCGCAATGCGGCAAGGGTGCATAAGCGATGGTACACTTTGGCCTACTTACACAGGGAGGCGACATGCTATCTGTGCGTGTGAATCATCTTTCGTTCAGACTGGCAGGGGTGATAGGAGTGTTGTGCCTCGCGCTGCCTACGTGCGCCCAGATTGACACGGGAGCGATTGTGGGCACGATCACGGACCAGTCCGGCGCATCGATTCCCAAAGCTTCGATCGTGGTCACGAATGAAGCGACCGGCGTGGTGTTTAACACCCGGACGAACGACAGCGGACAGTACCAGGTGACCGCGCTGATTCCGGGCCATTACTCGGTAAAGGCGAGCGCCACCGGCTTTGATTCCGAACTGCGCACGGGCATTCAGATAGACGTCCAATCCCGGCCGGCTATCGATTTCGCGCTTAAGGTAGGCCATGCTACCCAGACCGTCGAGGTGACCAGCGCGACTCCCGTGCTTCAGACGCAAACAGCCGATGTGGGCGCTGTTGTCCAGCGGCAGCAGATCAACGATCTGCCGCTAAACGGCCGGCGCTACTCCGATCTGTCTTTGCTCGAGGCAGGGATCACAAGGAATCTCACGAACACCAACAACACTGCTCCCGACCGCTTCAGCTCAAACGGCAACTGGGAGACGCAGAACTATTTTTCGCTCGACGGCATCGACAACAACTCCGGCTCCACAAATTTGCAGGAGAGTACGGTGTAAGTGATACAGCCGCCGCCCGACGCGCTGCAGGAGTTTCGCATCCAGACACGCACGTACTCCGCCGAATTCGGTACCGCTGCGGGCGCGGTCATCAACGCCAGCCTGAAATCGGGAACGAATCAGTTTCACGGCGATCTTTGGGAATATTTGCGGAACAGCGATCTGGACGCAAACACGTATTTCAACAATCAGGGCGGCGTTCCCCGCGGGCAGTTCTCCCAAAACCAGTACGGCGCGACGATCGGCGGCCCGATCATCAAAAACCGCACGTTCTTCTTCGGCGATTTTCAATTTTTCACCAGTCGCAGGGCCACGACTGTACTCTCCACGGTTCCTACTCCGCTCATGAAAGGAGGCAATTTTCTCGAGCTGTCATCGCCGCTGAGCAGTTCTCCGGTCGCCGGGCAGGGGGCTTGCGTCTCGGGCTCGAAGATCGCGGCAAACTGCATCGACCCTACTGCGGCTAAGCTGATCGCCTTGTTCCCCGATCCGAATATCCCGAGCGCCCTTGCGCTCCAAGGACAAGCCGGGAGCTGGACGGGCGCTCCGAACTATCAATTTCAGTATTCGGTCCCGAACGATTCCCACTCCTGGGATGTGCGTATCGATCATTCGTTCAATGAGCGGAATCGCATCTTCGGCCGCTACAGCGAATTCATCATCAGCCGCCAGGATCCGCCCTGGACCAGCGATCCTGTCGCGGGCAATGGAAACTTTGCGACGCAATACAACATTCACGAGTACTCGGCCGCGCTTGCCTGGGACAAAACAATCGCTCCGACTGTGCTGAACGAACTTCGTGGCGGGTTTACGCGCGATTACGCGCACAGCGATCCCGTGGGTCTGAAGCTGGGTGAGTCGCTTGCTTCCCAATACGGGCTAGATGGAGTTCCCGTCGGCCCGCAGAGCGTCGGTATCCCTCCCATCAACATCAACGGCCTCATCCGGCTTGGCTCGTCTCCCTGGCGGCCGCAGTTTCAGATCGCGCAGGTGTGGCAGCTTCTCGACAACCTGAGCTGGCTCAAGGGCGATCACAGTTTTAAATTCGGATACGAATACCGGCATCCGAGCAACAATTTCCTGGATATCGAATCGCCGCAAGGACAGATCTTCGTCGACGGGATCTACACCAATAATGGATCCTTCGGTCTTCCGGATTTTCTGCTGGGCGATGTCGATTCGGCACAATTTACAACGCCGACTGTGGTGCACAATTTCACAGAAGGGAACAGTTTCTACGGCCAGGACACCTGGAGAGTCCGGCGCAATCTGACTGTGACGTACGGCGTTCGCTATGAGCTTTTCTCGCCACTTCTGAATCATCAAAACGCGGTATCGAACTTTACGCCTGCAAACGGCGGCGGCTTCATCACGGCGGCTGCCGATGCGTCCGGCTGGTATGAACGCGCACTTGTCCGTCCGGACAAGAACAATTGGGCGCCGCGCTTCGGCTTCAGTTACCAGCCCTGGAGCCACGTCGTCCTCCGAGGCGGTTTCGGACTGTTCTATCAACAGTCGGTCCGCATCGGTTCGGAGTCAATTCTAGCGTTGAACCCGCCTTTCGTTGTATCGAACAGCCTGACGCAGCAGCTCGGGAGTACCACTCCGGTATTCCTACTTAGCAATGGATTCCCGTCTTTCCCGTCGACGGCGTTATACCTGCCCGGCGTACAGGTTCGCGCGCAGGATCCGAATCAGCGGACGTCGTACGTGGAGCAATTCAGCTTGGGTCCGGAAATTCAGTTGGGCAGCAACACCGCGCTTGATCTGACTTACGTCGGCAACAACGCTCGAAAAATGAACCGGCTGCGGAACGCGAATCAGGGCCTTGTGACGGGCTACGACGCGAGCGGCAGTCCGATCGTTATCTTCCCGTACGCCAATTTGAACAACAGCGCTACGGGTGACCACGCGTTTTTAGAACTGGCGACAAACGATGGGAACTCCGATTACCACGCATTTCTGGTTTCACTGCGGCGCAGGTTCAACGGGGGCCTGTCATACGGCATTAGCTACACCTGGAGTCACGGCATTTCGGATTTCGTAGACAATCTCACTGGGGCCGCCGAACCGCAGAATGCCTACAATTACCGTGCCGATCGCGGCGAATCGCCGTTCGATATACGGAGCCGGTTTGTCGGGTTTGTCACGTATGAACTGCCCGTCGGCAAGGGCAAGCCGCTGCTGAACAATGGCGGTTGGAGCAGTTATATTCTGGGCGGCTGGCAGGTGAACTCCATCGTGACATTGCAGACCGGCACGCCGTTCGAGGTAAATGCCGCGGATGTGAGCAATACCGGTCCGGCGCACGATTCGCGGGCGAATTGCGTTGGCAATCCGTTCATCGGCACGTCCACCGACCCGCGCAACGGCTTCTGGCTGAATGCAAACGCATTTGCCGACCCCGCGTTGGGCACCTTTGGGAATTGCGGCGCGCGCAACTTTCACGGACCGGGTGTGCAGAACGTCGATCTGAGCTTGTTCAAGAATTTTCCCATTACCGAATCCATGAAGGTCGAATTCCGCGCCGAGTCGTTCAATCTCTTCAATCATGCGAACTTTACGAATCCTTCGGCGTTTTACTCGCCTTTCTCTCTTGGTTCTTTCGGCAAGAGCTTCAACACGGTAACAGATCCGCGTGAATTACAGTTCGCTTTGAAATTTTATTTTTAGAAATGAAAATACGCGTCCTCTTGCCGGCCCTGCTCTGTTGCTGTCTCAACGCGCAGCGACCCTTCGATACCACAGTCCGCCCTGCACTCGTTCCAACCGAAATTTCGGCGAATCGCGGCGCGGCAGCGGTCTGGCAGAGCTTGAAAAAGCTCCATACGCGCGCCAGCCTCATCATGATCACGGCTCACCCAGACGACGAGGACGGCGGAATGCTGGCATACGAATCCCGAGGCGCGGGCGCCCGGGTCGCGTTGTTGACATTGAACCGGGGCGAGGGCGGCGCCAACGTGATGTCTTCCGATTACTGGGACGCGCTGGGCCTGGTCAGGACCGAGGAACTGCTGTCTGCCGACCGTTATTACGGAGTCGAGCAGTACTGGACCCGAGTCTGCGATTACGGATTCTCGAAGACCATGCAGGAGGCGCTCGACAAGTGGGGCAAGGACCGGGTGCTTGGGGATGTTGTCCGGGTCGTGCGTATGGTTCGCCCGCTCGTCGTCACATCCGTGTTTGTGGGCGGTCCGAGCGACGGGCATGGCAATCACCAGGTGGCGGGACTGATGGCAAAAGAAGTTTTTGAAGCGGCCGGCGATCCGAACCGTTTCCCGGAACAGATCGGCGAGGGATTGCTGCCCTGGAAGCCGCTGAAATACTACGCGCACGTACCGTTCTTCGGACCGGAGGCATCGAAAATCACACGAACCGTAGGGATCCCAGTCGGAGAGTATGATCCGTTCCTCGGGCTTTCTTATCTGCAAACCTCGCGCGAAGGGCTCGGCTATCAGAAATCTCAGAACGGCGGCGGGTCGATTCCACACGCGGGGAAAATGAGCTCCGATTATCACCGGTTTGGTTCGAACCTTCCGGCGCAGGACCTGGAGGCCAGTTTTTTCGATGGCATCGATACCTCCTTGGTTGGGATTGCCAGTCTCGCCGCCGAAAACAACCGCGGATTTCTTACGGAGACCCTGCGGAAAATCAACAACTCGGTCGAAGAGGCGATGTCCGCTTTTTCGGCCGCTCGCCCGGAGAAGTGCGCGCCATTTCTTGCCGCGGGACTGAAACAGACGGAGGATCTGATCGGTCGCGTGAAAAGCAGCCCGCTCTCCGAAGACGAAAAGTACAACGTCCTCCACGAGCTGGAAACGAAACAGGCGCAGTTCAATAATGCGATTGTCGAAGCGCTCGGCATCTCGATGCGCGCGGTCGTGGAGCCGGACCACGAAGTGAATCCACTGTTCGCGATGTTCATGGGAGACTCGGACACGTTTCGCCTCGCGATTCCGAGTCAATCTTTCGGCGTGCGCGTGAGCCTGGCGAACCAGGCACCCGAGAATGTGGACGCGTCGCGCATCGACCTCGAGGCGCCGCCTGGCGACGAGAAGGCGTGGACGATTCACGCGGATAAGGATATATCAGGGCCGATCGCGTCGGGCGCCACGCTTGACGCGCGGTTTCGAGTCATAGCCCCGGAATCGATTCCCTACACAAAGCCGTATTTTCGGCGTCCGAACATCGAGCAGCCATACTACGACATTCTGAACGCAAAGTATTTGAGCAGGCCCACCGCGCCTTATCCGCTAGCGGCGTGGGCTGACCTGAAATATCGGGATGTCACAGTGAAATTGGGGCAGGTGGTCCAGACCGCGCAGCGGGAAAACGGGCTGGGAGTAGTGTATGAGCCCCTTGCCGTGGCGCCTGCCGTTTCCGTCCAGCTATCGGCGCACGCCGGCATAGTTCCGCTTGAATCGCAATCGTTTCCGCTATCGGTGACCGTTCATAGCAACGTAAAAGGTCCGGCAAGTGGTTCGGTGGAGCTTCAACTTCCCGAGGGTTGGCGGAGCGAGCCGCCTTCGCGGCCGTTCAGCACGTCGAAAGATGGCGAAGACGAATCCGTCAGCTTCAAGGTCCTGCCCACCAGCCTAAGCGAAAAGGCTTACGAGATTACTGCCGTTGCAAATTATAGCGGCAAAGAATATCGCGAAGGCTATCACGTCACCGGGTATCCGGGTCTGCGGCCGTATTTCCTGTACGATCCCTCCACTTACAAGACGACCGGCGTAAATGTGAAAATTGCGTCCGATTTGAAAGTGGGTTACATCACCGGCAGCGGCGATGACGTGCCTGCATCGCTTCAGAACCTCGGAGTCAACGTTAGCTTTTTGTCTGCGGCCGATCTCGCCGGCACCGATCTGAGCAAGTTCGATGCGATTCTGCTGGGCGTGCGCACCTACGCGGCCCGTCCCGATCTGATTACCTACAACCAGCGGTTGCTCGAATACGTGAAAAACGGTGGCGTGGTGATTGTCCAATACAACACGCCCGAGTACGACAAGAACTATGGCCCTTATCCATATCACATGGGTGAGAATCCGGAAGAAGTGACGGATGAAAACAGCCGGGTCGAGATCCTGGACCCGAATAACGCCGTATTCACTTGGCCGAACAAGATTACGGCCACCGATTTCCGCGATTGGATTGAAGAGCGCGGCTCGAAATTCATGACCACATGGGACCCGCATTACGAAGCGCTGCTCGAGACGCACGATCCTTCGCAAGCACCGCAGAAGGGCGGATTTCTTTACGCGAAATACGGCAAGGGGCTCTATCTCTATAACGCCTATGCTTTTTATCGGGAGTTGCCCGAAGGCGTTCCCGGGGCATACCGGCTGATGGCCAATATGCTGAGCTTGGCGAAGAACCCCTACAGATGACGAAAGGAATTAGCCGCCGCATTGTAACCTCGCCGGGAGCGCCGCCGTCTTCTTTGACATTCCTTTGCTTTAGGAGGGTGAGGTGTTGCCAGGCTCAACTCGGCGAGCCTTTGCGAAGCGATGCGCTTTCGGTCTCCTTGTTTGGTGCCCGCTTGCAAAATCCGACGATCCGGCTTCCAAGGACACGAAGTCGCACAAGACGGATCCTGATCCGGTTTATGAGCCTGGGGGAGATGTTACCCGCCCGAAGCTCGTGCACTCTGTTGAGCCTGCTTTTTCCACCAAATCGAACGAAGCCTTCGTCGAAGGCACGGTAACGGTTTCCGCCGTTGTCACAACGCGTGGCGTTCTGACCGACATGCAAGTCGTGAAGGGACTCAGCGCCGCGCAAGACCGCAGCGCGCTCGATGCTTTGAAAGAGTGGCGATTCGAACCTGGCACCAAGGGCGGAAAACCTGTAAACGTCAGAGTCAAGATTCAAGTCGATTTCCACCTTCTTTGATAGAGCAGGTTCAGGTGGGTGGGGCAGACCATCGGGGTTTTTGGTCTGCCTTGCGTCTGAGCGCTAAGCTCGAATCGGGATGGCCGACGCTCCCTCCTCCTACGACGAAATTGCAGGCATGTACCACGCCTTATGGGCTGACTGGTATCTGCCAGCTGCTATGCCCGCGCTCGAAAAGCTCTTCTTTGCGAACATCCCGAACGGCACGACCGTTCTGGACCTCTGCTGCGGCTCGGGACATGTGACCAAGGAGCTAGTAAAGCGGGGCTACAAAGTGACGGGAATTGATAACTCCGCTGAGTTGATCGCACTCGCCCAGAAGGACTTGCCGGCCGTCGATCTGCGCGTGCAAGATGCCGCCTCGCTCCACCTGGAGGGACGCTACGAGGCGGCGCTTTCCACCTTCGATTCGCTCAATCATATTCTTAGCCGTGAGAGTCTCCGGCGCGTTTTTGAAAGAGTTCATTCCGTTCTCGAGCAAGACGGCCTCTTCGTTTTCGACATGAACCTGGAGGAGGCCTACTCGATGGATCTGCGCGAATGGTCGGTCGACATCAAAGAACAGAGTGTCGGGATGGTCCGCGGAAAATACGATCCGGCGAATAAGCGGGCGTTTACGGAGCTGATCTGGTTCGTAAAGATCGGCGACGATAATCTCTGGCGCCAGCGCCGGAGCGTTGTGGAGCAGCGATGCTATCCCTTGAGCGACATCCTGCTCGCCCTGAATGAAGCCGGTTTCCGGCACATTGAAGCGATTCCCGCAAAGGATGCGGGGGTCACGTCCGATCTCGGATTTGGGCGGGTGTTCTTTGTGACGCGCTCTTAGCCGGCGTAACTTCAACGCAGAGGCCGATGCTATCCTCACGATTGCATGAGCGGGGTGATGCTTGATGGAAAGAAGATCAGCCGCGAGATTCAGGATGAGCTGCGGCCTCGCATAGGACGGCTGCCGCGGCCGCCCGCGCTGGCAGTCGTGCTGGTGGGAGACAATCCCGCATCGCAGATCTATGTACGAAACAAGATCAGGACCTGCGCGGAGCTGGGGATCCGCAGCGTTGATTTGACTTCTGACAAGAGCATCACGACCGATGAGCTCGTAAAGATCATCGAAGACTTTAATAGAAATCCGGAGATCGACGGCATTCTCGTCCAAACGCCGCTTCCCAAGCACATCGACGCGCAGCAGATTCTTGCGACCGTGGATCCAGGCAAGGATGCTGACGGGTTCCATCCTTTCAACGTTGGCAGCCTGGTGGCGAACAGGCCTGCCCCGCGCGCTTGCACGCCGGCGGGGATACTCGAAATGCTCAAACGCTACGACATTCCGATTGCGGGCCGACGCGCCGTGGTCGTGGGCCGCAGCGATATCGTCGGGAAGCCGATGGCGCTCATGCTCCTGCATGAGAATGCTACGGTTACGATTTGTCATTCCCGCACGCGTGATCTGGCAGGGGAGTGCCGGCAGGCGGAGATCCTTGTTGCGGCTATCGGCAAAGCAGGCGCGATCAACGCCAATTTCATTAAGCCGGGTGCTGTTGTCATTGACGTTGGCATGAATCGCTTGAACAGTAAAGCAGAAGTCTTGAAGTTCTTTCCGCATGAGCCGGCACGGCTAGCGGCTTTCGCTAAGAACGGGTACACACTGACCGGCGATGTTGACCCTCTCGCCATGCAAACCATTTCATCGGCGTATACGCCCGTGCCCGGCGGTGTAGGGCCCCTGACTATCGCCATGCTCATGGCAAACACCGTGGCTTTGGCGGAACAACACACCGGATGATCAAAGTCGGCCTTACGGGCGGCTATGCAACTGGAAAATCGTTCGTTGCGGCGGAGTTCGAGCGCCTCGGCTGCCATGTGATCTACGCGGACCGGTTGGGCCATGCTGTCATCGAGCCGGGCGCAGACGCATACCAGCCAACCGTGGAAGCGTTCGGAAGAGACATACTCGCCGCCGACGCCTCGATCGATCGCAAGAAACTCGCTTCGATTGTATATTCCTCTCCGGAGCTGCTAAAGCGCCTGAACAGCTTCATTCACCCGGCTGTGTTTCGCCTCGAGGCGGAGATGTTGGAACGATTTGCGGCGGAAGATCCGCGCGGTATTGCCATGATTGAAGCCGCTATTCTGATAGAAACCGGGCGATATGCCGTGTTCGACCGGGTCGTTCTCACAGCTTGTAGTCTAGAGACTCAGATCGAACGTGGGATGAGACGCGACGGGCTGAGACGCGAAGAGGTGTTAGCTAGGCTCAGTCAACAGATGCCGCTTGAAGAGAAGAAAGCATATGCTCATTACGTGATCAACACCGACGGACCGAAGGAAGCGACTGTTCGCCAGATTTTGCCGGTCTATGAAGAGCTGAAGCAGCTTGCAGAAAGCAAGGTATGAAACTGCGCGTTTTTCTGTTGTCGTTCCTGATCACTATCGGTTTCGTGTGGCTGACGTCGCGCGCCAAGTGGAGCCTGCGCAACCTAAGCGCGCCGTTGCTGCGAAGCGCGCTGAAATGGTCCGAGCCAGCGGAAGCGCATGGCGCGGGTCTCACCGGGGAAGAGCAGAACAATATCGACATTTACAAGTCGGCGCGACTGGCTACCGTCTATATAACGAGCACTGCCGTCCGGCGAGATTTCTTCTATGGGCCGGTCGCTTCGCAGAATCTCGGTTCGGGGTTTCTGATCAACGGTGACGGTTTTATCCTGACGAATTTCCACGTCATTTCGGGCAGCAGCCGCATTCAGGTCACTTTGTCGGACCAGTCGCAATACTACGCGAGGGCCCTCGATCCGGATCGATCCGACGATCTGGCGCTGATCAAGATCAATCCGAAACGGAAGGTGGAGTATCTGCGGATGGGCGATTCCGACAAGTTACAGGTCGGCCAAAAGGTGCTGGCGATTGGCAATCCGTTTGGTCTGGAGGGAACGCTCACGGTTGGAGTCGTAAGTTCGATTGGACGATCGATCAATGACGAAAACAACGAGCGCCTTCAGGGCATGATCCAGACCGATGCGGCTATCAATGGAGGGAACAGCGGTGGCCCTCTGCTTGATTCCTCTGGCAATGTCGTCGGGATCAACACGGCCATTCTTGGCCAGACGAACATCGGCATCGGCTTCGCGTTACCCATCAACCGCGCCAAGGCGCTTCTTACCGATTACCAGGCCGGCCGGGTAACAGAACGGCCTAAAGTAGGCGTGACAACCGAACCCGTTGCCGGCGACCTGGCGACAGCTTTGGGCTTGCCAGCGCGAGGCGGGCTGCTGGTCCAAGGGGTCGTGCGCGGTTCTTCCGAAGACATGGCCGGCCTGCGCGGAGCGCGCCAGGTGGTAGATATCGGCAATGTAGAACTCGGCATAGGAGGCGATCTGATCGTGGCGATCGATAGCCAACCCGTCGACCGGCAGGATGCACTGGTGCAGGCGATTTCACAGAAGCGCGTGGGCGACACCATTACGCTCACCGTCTATCGAAACGGGCGCACGATCAAACTGCCGGTAAAGCTGCTCCGGCCTGTTGGGGATCAGGGTTGAAAGCGTGTTGCGGATGTCCTGAAGCATGCGGAGCGCAAAAAAAGCCGCTATCAGCCTGTTCATCGCCTTCCACATCATCGCGATAACGTGTTGGTCGATACCGTCGAACGCGGCGCTGGTGATGGCGGTCAGAGGCGCCGTGCGCCCGTATATGCTGTGGAGCGGACTCTTTCAGGCATGGGATATGTTCGCCCCTTCTCCCCGGTCGGTGAACGCGCATGTCGAGGCGGCTGTCATTCTGAGGGACGGCAGAATTCAGACGTGGAAATTTCCACGAATGGAGCAACTAAGTCTTCCCTCGCGCAGCTTTAAAGAGCGTTACCGGAAGTTCGTCGAAAATCTTCAGGAAGAATCCCACAACGCCATTTGGCCTGACGTGGCTCGCTACATTGCGCGCGCCAATAACAACCCTTCGGATCCCCCGCAAATCGTGATGCTAATTCGCTACTGGTCCGATATTGTGCCGGAGAAGTTCTATCGTCCGCGGCCGGAGCGCGCGCGGATTTTTTTTGAGTACAACGTCAAGCCTGAGGATTTGCGGTGAGTGTCCGGACGCTTGCTGCGGCCTGGAACCGCTTCTTTTTTGCGCCGCAGTCGCCTCTTCCGATTGCGGTATTCCGAATTCTCTATGGATGCCTGATGATGGGCAATCTCATTCTTCTCTACCCGGACTGGTTAACGTGGTTCGGCACGCGGGCGTGGGTGAGCATGCAGTCCATGGCAAAACTCGAACCCGGCGTGAGGCTCAACCTGTTTACCGTCCTTCCAGCGGATGACCGCTGGGTTATGGGACTGTTCTGGGTATTTTTAGGATGGGCGCTTCTCCTGAGTGTGGGTTTTCTCACCAGGATCAGCAGCGTAGCGATTTTTCTTTGCCTTGTTTCCATCCATCAGCGAAACCTCTATATTCTTCACGGCGGAGATACGTTTCTGCGAGTGGCCGGCTTCTTCCTGATGTTCGCTCCGGCCGGCGCGGCGCTCTCGGTCGACCGTCTGATTCGCATCCGAAAGGGGAAGGAGAATCTCGCGCTTCGGCCGAGCCCGCCTTGGGCCCAGCGAATGATTCAGTTCGAACTAGCGCTGCTCTATTTTGTTACGTTCTGCTGGAAAGCGTCGGGCGCGCCGTGGGTGAACGGTACGGCACTCTTCTACGTGGCTCATTTGGATGAGCTCCGACACTTTCCCGTTCCCTCCTTCCTGCAAAATCTGGTGGTGCTAAAGCTCGGAAGCTGGTTGACGCTGGCAGCGGAATTCTCTCTCGGAGTTCTGATCTGGTTCCGAGAGCTGCGCTATCCGGTGCTGGCAATAGGCATTGTGTTTCATCTCTGCCTCGAATATTGTCTGAACATTCCGCTGTTTCAGTGGGAGATTCTCTCCGCGTACGTTCTGTTCATGGATCCCGAAGATTTGGAACGCATGTGGGCATTTTTTGGGAAGCACAACCACCCCAGCGGAGTATATTCCTCGGATTCTTCTGG
>DATBHS010000006.1:0-3880 GCA_036557345.1 Bryobacteraceae bacterium | reverse complement strand
GGACAAACCCCGCTGGTAAAGACAGGCAAAGGCGAAATTGCGGAGTCTCGCGTGAGCTATTTCCCGCAACTGCATCAATATGGAATTACCATTGGCCAGTCGCCTGCGGCCTCGGCAAGCGCAGTCGCCGCACTCGGATGGCTGCAGGATAGTCATCATCTGCAATCCTGCCTCGGCTGTCACTCCTCCGCCATCACCCGCGAACTGGAACCCGTAATCCCCGGTGTGCAGTGTCAACGGTGTCATCTGGGAGCAGACGAGCATGTGCACGATACCAGCCATCGCCCGCTAAACCCGGGGAAACTGACGGCCCGCGAACAAGTTCGTTTCTGCGGAAACTGCCATCGCTTCAAGCCGCCTGTGGATGACACTCAACTTGAAAATGTACGCTTCCAACCGCTGCGATTGATGAAGAGCCGCTGTTTCGAGTCAGGCCACCTGGCCTGTACGAGTTGTCATCCCGCGCACCAGGACGCGATGCGGAACAATTCAGCTTTCTATAACGAGAGGTGCCACTCCTGTCACGACGCCCGCGCCGCTCACGTGGATGCGCGGCAGACAGGCGACTGCATCGGATGCCATATGCCCTACGTGCAATTGCATCCCGCGCTGCGGTTTACCGACCATTACATTCGGGTGGTGAAAGTGGGGGATCTTCCGCCTGAGGTTATCCGGCAACGCAGCACAGGATCATAAAGGATGTCGCCAGCAGAGTGCCGAAGCCGGCCAAGAAGGGCGAGGCACGCCTCGGCCCTTACCTGCCATCAGGATATTTCTTGCGCAACTCCTTCCGGTAGGCACTTTCAAGCTCGAGGCCGATGTGAATCTGTGGCATGTCGAGTGTCATAGTTTTCTTCGAAGCGTCAACAGCAACGGTGTATGGACCGTCCTGCGTACCGAACTCGTCATGAAACGCCAGTTGATCGCCGTCCACCTTGTAATTTCCGTGCCGCTGGACCTTCTGATGATGAATGTAAATATTCTTCGTAAAGGTCCCGTCCGACCGGAACTTAAGAGTGCCGCTGCATTCATCGGGATGGGGTCGACCATCAAAGCACGTATGTGTCGTTTGAATGCCGCTGTCCGGATCGCGAACCGTGATGAATTGCCAGCCTCCCGGATCCTGGAGCAGTTTGAGCTCGTCCTGGGAAAGCGCAAAGGCCAGACCGGCAGTACAGAGGAAAGGGAGCCAGATTTTCATCAGTGCGTCATCGAATAGATGATGTAGTTGATTCCGATCCGCATGCCCAGGGCCGAGTATTCTTCCGGGTACTCCGCATCGTCGGCCCATTCCCAGGAATCACCGAGATCCGAATTGAACGCAATTGCGACCATCACGCGGCCTTTGTCGTCGTAGACCCCCCGCCAATGCGCCACATAGCCATCGTTGCGATACGGCACACCGGTCCGGACGCCCCACTCGCCAGGCACCTGGTACCGATTGGCGAGATCGTAAACGGTGTGAAAAATGGCGTCCCTGTCGGGGATTTCTACAACCGGGCGGTCGGGGAATACGCGCTTCATGCTGTCCTGGAATATGGACCAGTCGTTCGTGCCCCAAAAATCGTCGCACATCAAAAAACCACCCCGCAGCAAGTACTCACGCAAAGTCCGGGCTTGCGCATCGGTCAACTGCCACTCGCCCACGAACACGGCATACAGCCATGGATAGTTGTATACGTCGTTCTTGTCGTCCAGGTTGATTGGCTGCTCGACGGAGCGGGCGTGCAGGCGCGTAAGCCGTCGCAGTGCCTCCAGAAAGTGGCGGTCGGCGCGCGGATAATCGTTGGTCCAGCTCGAGTGCCCTCGTGTCCAATCCCAACCTGCGTGCCGGAAGTGCGCGTCCGGGATGGAAGGATACATCAGGCGCGCGAAAACCCATTCAGTCCTTTCGCTGAAATCGGAGGGCAACGTAATTTGCCCGATGCGGTACTCGTCCCCCGGATATTCTCGGAACGCCTGCGGAAGGTTCCGCTCAGCCGCATACAAAAACGCGAGCGCGATCAGGGCGAGTGCCAGGGGACGAAGCACCTTCCCGCAAATGGTGCACACAATGCCTCGCCCCGAGAATAGCATTCTGAATTTCGTTCATTTGGGAACGCCAGTGTTCGGAATCGGGCAGTCGAGGAAGACGATCTACGAAATTTTTCGTTGACACTACGAATAGCTTCGTAGTAAAGTCCAGACATGGCGAATCCGCAGCCGCCGAAGCCAACCTCGACAGAATTAGAGATTTTACGCGTCCTTTGGGAACGCGGCCCTTCCACCGTTCGTGAAGTCCATGACGTGTTAGCTCGCACCAAGCCGACCGGTTACACAACGGTGCTGAAGTTGCTTCAGATCATGACGGCTAAGGGCAGCGTGACGCGAAACGAAGATGCTCGAGCGCACGTATACGAAGCCCGGCAGCCTGCCGAAAGCACCAAGCGCCTGCTTGTGGGAGATCTGCTACAGCGCGCTTTTGCAGGTTCGGCGAGCCAGTTAATGATGCATGCCTTAGCGGGCAAGAAAGCATCGCAGGAGGAGATTGAAGAGATCCGCCGGATGCTCGATGAATACGAAGGGAGGAGCCCACGATGATTACAGCTTTCTGGCTGACGCCTGAGGCAGTTCAAACGCTCGGCTGGACGCTGGTCCACTTCGTATGGGAAGGCGCCGGGCTGGCGCTCTTGCTGTACGTATTCTTTGCTTTCACACGTACGGCACGTGTGCGATATGCGGCTGGGGTGGTCACGCTCGCGCTGATGGCCGTTGCTCCGATCGCGACTTTCGTCTTTCTCGAAAACAACGCGAAGCCTGTGACAGACGCCAGTTCCGCACACCAGGTGATTACCTCGCTGCAGGTGGCAGCGAAGCTCGCGCTCGATAACTCGGTTGGGACGGTACATGCCCCGCTTCCGTCAATCGATTGGTTGAGCTGCCTGGTATGGGCCTGGTTCGGCGGAGTTTTGGTGTTTGGCTTGCGCGCATTGGGTGGCTGGCTTCTGCTCGAGCGGCTTCACCGCAAAAAGAGTGAATCGCTTGGAGCAAGCCTTGCAAAGAGGTGTTTCGAACTGCAGGATCGCCTGGGCCTCACACGGACTGTGCGCTATTTCCACTCACGCCTGGTGGATGCACCCGCAGTGATGGGCTGGTTTCGTCCGGTTGTGCTGATTCCCGTAACTGCGGTGACAGGGCTGTCCCCCGAACAACTGGAGGCCGTGATTGTTCACGAACTGGCGCACATCGAACGGCTGGATTGCTTTGTGAATCTGTTCCAGATTGCCGTCGAGACGGTGCTTTTCTACCATCCGGCGGTTTGGTGGGTCAGCCATTCGATTCGAACCGAACGAGAGAACTGCTGTGACGATGTTGCCGTTTCGATCTGCGGCAATCCGGGCGATTACGCGAAGGCGCTCACTGTAATGGAGGGCTGGCGCGCTACTCCGGCCCTGGTTCTCGCCGCAAATAGCGGACCGCTGCGTTCCCGAGTCGGACGGCTGCTGGGAGCCGAGGCGATTACGCGCAGCATTCCTCGCGGAGGGCTCGCCGCTATTGGCGTGCTTTGCGCCGCGGGTGCACTCTTTGCCACGACTACTGGCAATCGACTCTTCACCGGAATTTCGGAATCCGCTGTGCCCGAATCGCAGTACCTTCCCAACCGGCCACCGGCCCCTGCCGTTCCAGCGATCGCTTACAGTTTCACTTCCTGCCGGCAGGCTGAGAGAGCGGCTGGCGTCGAACGCACCGCAACCCTGATCGCAGTGGTCGCGACTGGCGACTCCGCGTATGCCGGTTCGCCCGAGGTTGCACAGGTTTCTCAGACCGCCGCCAAGGAAGAAAGCGGCAGCAAAGGATCGTATATTGCCGGCTTGCAGGCCGCCGGTTTGAAAGACTTGAC
>DATBHS010000005.1:0-16766 GCA_036557345.1 Bryobacteraceae bacterium | reverse complement strand
GCGTCCGGGTCAGATTCACAGGCGGGCTCAAAGGCGCCAGACGGACACCGACCTCTTGTCGCGCTCTTGGCTGACAAGCAGGATACTCCTACTCGCCCCCGTTTTCATCTCCCGTTGCGGCAACCCGCCATGAACGATTCACAAGCCTTCAAAATCTTTCTATCCCTCCTTGTCTTAGCAACTTACCGCCATTCTCGCCACCCGCCCCGATCCGTTTTTTGACTTCCTCGTGCTACCGTCAAGCAGCTTATGTCTACCCAGGCCCATGTCGATGCCAATCGACGCAATGCACAGCTCAGTACCGGACCCACTTCTGAGGCGGGTAAAGCCAGGTCTTCCCTGAATGCCGTGAAAACGGGCCTGACCGGCCGCACGGTCCTGCTCCCCGGCGACGACGCCGCTCTCTATGAAGCGCACGTGGCGCGATTCATCGATCGCTTCCAACCTTTCGGCGAGGAGGAACACAATCTGGTTCAATCTCTGGCTGATACGGAATGGCGTCTGCTGCGCATCTCTTCGCTGGAAGCGGGCATCTACGCGCTCGGCAAGCTCGAATTTTTCGAACTCTTCCCCCATGAAGACCAAGCCGTGCGCAACCAGCTCATCGAGGCTAAAATCTTCCTCACCTATCAGCGCCAGCTCAACAATCTGAGCATTCAGGAAAACCGGCTGCTGCGCCGCCGCGAGAAAGACACGGCCGCTCTGCGCGAGCTGCAGGAAAAGCGCAGGCGCCAGACCAAGGCGCGCCTGGACGAAGCCGCCCGGCAGTACATTGAAGCTGTACACGAAGATCGCCAGGACGATTTCGACGACCCGGCAAAACTTGGGTTCGAATTTTCACTCGGGCAAATCGAAGTCCGGGCCATGGAACTCGACCCGGATCTGTTCGCCGATTGGGACCCGGACTCCGACGAAGAAGCCGCCTGACTGTAGGACGGCCTCCTGGGTGGGACAGGCGCTTCCGCCTGTCAGCGGAGTTTGGATACTCCACGAATCCAGTTGGTAGGGCGGAGGCTGTTAAGTTGTGTTTGAGGGAATGCAGTTTCTGACCCGGCGCCGCGCGCTCGCTTTATTGGCGCTACCCGCAACCCGGCTCCTTGCGCGACAAACCGTTTCCGCCCCTGGCGAGGGCATGGCTTCGCGTCGTGTAAAAGCGACGCCTCGAGGCAAGCCGTCCGGACTGCCCTTTCACGCTTGCTTCACTGACGTAGCCGCACGGGCCGGGCTCAAAGGTGTAGTTGTCTCCGGGCACTCCAAACGCACCGACTACGTGATCGAGGCCATGGGGTGCGGCGTCGCATTCCTCGATTTCGACAACGACGGATGGCTCGACATCCTGGTGCTCTCGAGCTCCCGGTTCGGCGACCCGCCGGCCGATGCCTCCAACCGCCTTTACAAAAATAATCGCGACAGCACGTTCACCGACGTAACACAAAAGGCTGGGCTGTTCCACATCGGCTATGCCTACGGAATCACCATCGGCGATTTCAACAATGATGGTTTTGAGGATATTTTCATTACCGGCTGGCCGCAGAACATCCTCTATCGCAACAACGGAAATGGAACTTTCACTGACATCACCCAAAAAGCCGGCCTGCTGAACTCGGAGCCGCGCTTCGGCACCGGCTGCACCTTCGTCGATTACGACCGCGACGGCAAGCTCGATCTCTTTGTTTCGAACTACGTGACCTTCGACATGCAACGAGTGCCGCGGGCCGGAACAGTCGGGAGCTGCAATTCGGAGGGCGTTTTCTGCGGCCCTCGGGGTCTGCCCTATGGCCGTCATTCGCTGTACCACAACCACGGGGACGGAACCTTTACCGATGTCACAGAGCGCTCCGGTATTGGAAAGACTCCGGGCGGATACGGACTAACTGCAGTGGCTGCCGATTTCGATAATGACGGCTGGCCCGACATCTACGTAGCCTGCGATTCCACGCCGAGCCTGCTTTTCCAGAATCAGCACGACGGAACATTTGTCGAGCAGGGGATGGAGCGGGGCGTCGCCCTCAGTGAAGACGGGATGGAGCAGGCCGGGATGGGCGTTGCGGCCGGCGATTTCATGCTGGACGGCAATCTGCATATCGTGAAAACACATTTCGCCGCCGACACGCCGGCCGTTTACGTGAACAACGGAAAAGGCGAGTTTCGAGATGACACGCTTCGTTCGGGCTTGGGCGTGGAAACGCGGTTCATCAGTTGGGGCACTGGCATTCAGGACCTGGATAACGACGGGAACCCGGATATCTTCTGGGTCACAGGCGGCATCTATCCCGAGCTGCAAAAGAATCCGGATGAACCTTACAGAACGCCGCGCATTGTGTTTCGGAATTTGGGCAAGGGGAAATTCGAGGAGCTGATCAGCCAGGCCGGGGCGGGCGTCGATGCGCTTCACTGCAGCCGCGGATGCGCTTTCGGCGATTTCGACAACGATGGCGATGTTGATATTGTCATCGTCAATCAGAACGAGCCACCATCGCTGCTGCGTAACGATCTCTCCGGAGATGATCACTGGATCAAAGTCAAGCTGACCGGAGTGAAATCGAACCGCAGCGCAATCGGCGCGCGTGTAACGGTTCACTACGGCGGCAAAGTTCAGGCACAGGAGCTGTTGGCCCAGTCTTCGTATTTGTCGGTAAATGACAGCCGCCTGCACTTCGGGCTCGGGGCCGCCACGATTACCGACATCGAGATCCGCTGGCCGCTTGGACAAGTTGAACGCTTGAGAAATGTCGCAGCCGATCAACTGATCCATGTGAGCGAGGGTTCCGGAATCACGCGCTCGCAGAGATTCGGCAAGAGACCGCAATGATTTCGCGACTCCTCGCCGCCGTTGCCTGCGCCGCTCTGCTCTGGTCGCAAAACGCAGACGTCGAGAAGGCGTGGAAGCTGGCGTCCGAAGGCCAGAGCGATCAGGCGATCCGCATTCTGGAGGGGGTGATCCAGAACGGTGCTCGGGATGCCGATGCCCGTTTACTTTTGGGAAGCCTGCTGGTGGAGAAAGGAGACCGTGCGGGAGCAATCGAACAACTGAGCGAAGCCGTGCGGCTGCGACCGCAATCTGCCGAGGCGCAGAACGCGCTCGGGGAAGCCTACAACCGCTTCGGCGATACGAAATCTGCGCGCGCGCCGTTCGAGAAAGCTATCGCGCTGAACCCCGGATTCGGCGCGGCGCAGACGAACCTCGGATTGATTCTGGTCCAAGCGGGCGAGTTGCAGTCGGCAGGGCAGCACCTCGACCGCGCGATCCAGATTCTTGGGCACACGGCCGATGCCGCTTACCCGCATTATCTCCGCGCAAAGGTTTATTCGGCACAGAACGACGCTCAGAAAGCCGTCACGCACTTGCAGGAAGCCGTTTCGCTTCGACCTGATTTTGCGGAAGCCTGGTCCGATCTGGGGCTGGCGCGGAAAACCGTACTTGATGAAGCCGGCGCGCTGGCCGCATACAAGCGCGCCGTCGAGCTAAAGCCGACTGATGCCGTCGCGCAGTATCGCCTGGGAGCTGAGTACTTGCGAGCGGGCCAGGCTCACGCAGCCGTCGAACATTTGGAACAGGCTTACCGCTTCAATCCCGAAGATCAGTCCACTCTGAACTCTTTGCAGAGCGCCCTCCGGCAAGATGGGCAGTCGAAGGAAGCGAGCAGCATCAGGCAAAAGCTGGCCGAATTGCTGCAGAAGAAGGATCAGGAGCGCCAGAATGCGCTCGCCGCCGTGAGAGTCAACAACGAAGGCGCGAATCTCGAAAAGGCGGGCGACTTGCGCGGCGCAGTGCAAAAGTACCGGGAGGCGCTGAATCTGAATCCGGAACATGTCGGCATTCGCGTGAATTACGCCGTGGCCTTACTGCGCCTCGCCCAATGGACCGAAGGTCTTACTCAGTTGCATGAAGCACTGCGCCGCGATCCGGGTAACGCGCAAATCCAGGCGGCGATGAAAGACGCTCTCGCTCAGGCACCTCCTGAATCCGTGCCAAAGTGGAGCGACGCAGACCGGGAGTAGAACGCCCTCCGGGCTTTATTCCAAGCCAACACACTTCCAAAAAACCGATCTATTACCGCCAAACTTTCTATTTTTCAAATACCGCCCCGACAGGCTATTTCTGAAAGTGTGAGGCGCGTAAGTCTCAACACCAAATTCCAAAGGAGAATGAACATGCGTTTGCTCGACAAAAAAATGGCGTATCTGCCGTTTGCTGCCTTGATCCTTTCCGGATCGTCCCTGTTCGCGGCCCCATCCGTTTCGGCGGTTGGCCCGCCCGCCGTCCAGTCCGAAACCACGCAAGATTCGGCCCAGGCATCGCAGCTTCTGGAAGAGGTTCGATCCATTGCATCCGATCTGAGCCGCGATGCGGCGACTCTCGAATCCTACAAGCTTAAGCGGCTCTCGTGGGAGAGCCATGCGTATCAACTGACGCTGGCCAAGCAGCACATCAATGCTATCGGTGCCCGACTCGACGATCTGCAGGCCATTCGCAGCACGGCCGTGCCGTGGCAACAGCAGGCGATTGACGCGATTGTTCCGGTGGCCGTGCAGCTCGCATCGCGGACCGAGGACGCCATCAATCATTTAAATGAAAACCCGCTTCATCTGTTTACTCCGGTGTACACGGATCATCTGAGCGCGATCGCCGCGAACGCAGACAAGATGAAGCAATCTGTCGACGTTTTTCTGGACTTAGCCAGTACCCAGGACAAACTCGATAATCTGCACGAACGGGTTGCCGCCACCGAATCGTAAACTTGTGACGCGCAACTCATTGGACTCCGCAGCCCGGCCAGGAGGCTGTGCCGGACTGCGGAAGCCGAGGTTACCGGATGATCAAAACGATTGCTGCTTATTTGTGCCTGGCCCTCGGAGTCGTAGGCCTTGCCCTGCCGCTCCTGCCAGGCATTCCTTTGCTTATCGTGGGCGTGGCACTGCTCGGACCGCGGCACCCGTTCCGACGTTTTCTGGCCCGCTGGAGACCGCGCCGAAATAGAGATCACTCATGACCGCGCCGCTGTTCCCATTTGCCGGCTACTGGGGCCTCTACGTGGCTTTCGCCGCGCTCGTGCTCGTGCTGCTTGCACTCGACCTGGGCGTTTTTCATCGCAAAGCACAAGCGCCGAGTTTCGGCAAGGCGACCCTTTGGATGAGTGTGTGGGTTGCCTTGGCCCTGGTATTCTGCTTCGTGCTTTACCAGTACACCGATGCAAGATTCGGAGATGTGCGCGCTAAACGGGCTGCTCTCGAGTTCCTTACCGGGTATGTCGTCGAAGAGTCTCTTTCTCTGGACAACATGTTTGTATTCGTGCTGGTATTCGCCTATTTCCGAATTCCCGAGCGATTCCATCACCGTGTTCTCTTCTACGGAATTCTGGGCGCACTCGTATTTCGCGGAGTCTTCATTGCTTTAGGTTCGGCGCTACTTCAGTTTGGGTGGGTCGTCCTTCTCTTCGGTGTTTTTCTTATCTTCACCGGATTGCGAATGATCCTGGGGCGAGAGCGGCAGGTCCAGCCGGAAAGAAATTGGGTGATGCGCCTGCTTCGCAGAGTGATGCCGGTGACTGCGGACCTGGCCGGACAGAGGCTTGTTACGCGCATAGATGGGAAACTGCATGCTACGCCGCTTCTGCTCGCGCTCGCGACCATCGAGACCGCCGACATCATTTTTGCAGTCGATTCGGTGCCGGCCATTTTCGCGATCACCAAAGAACCCTTCATCGTATACACATCCAATATCTTTGCCATTCTCGGTCTGCGGTCCATGTATTTTCTCTTGTCCGGAGCCATTGGCCGCTTTCACTTGTTGCGGTATGGACTCGCGGTGGTCTTGATTTTTGTAGGAGTCAAGATGTCGTGGCTGAACCCTATTTGGGGCGGCCATTTTCCGATTACCATCTCCCTTGCCGTTATCGGGGGCGTCCTTGCAGCCTCTATCGGCCTTTCGCTTGTGCTCCCGCGCCCGCGACAGGCCTGGGCAGAATAGACGGCTATGCCTTGAACCTGTAATTTTTCCCAGTCTCGAATCGCAGCGGCCCTGTCGTCCTTCAGGCGAATGTCCTTGGGAGCGGATCTGCTGAGCGACGGCAGTGGAACGCGTTTTCGTGTCTGGGCGCCGTTGCGGAAGTCGGTCAAAGTCACATTCGCGGATAACCGATTGTCAATCGAACTGCAGCGTGAAGCGAGCGGATGGTTTTCAGGCTGCGCGCCCGGTATTCTCGGCGGAGCGCAATATAAATACGAGCTGGATGGCGCAGAGGCCTGCCCTGATCCGGCCTCGCGTTTTCAACCTGACGGTCCGCATGGCTACTCCGAAATCATTGATCCGAATATATTCCGATGGTCAGATCACGGCTGGCCCGGGTTGCGTCTGCCAGCACAGGTGATCTATGAAATGCATCTGGGCACGTTCATGGAGGATGGCACGTGGAACTCAGCCTCCGTAATGCTGCCGTATCTCAGGGAGACAGGAATTACCGTTATCGAGGTGATGCCGGTGGCCAGTTTTCCGGGCAAGTTCGGATGGGGCTACGACGGCGTGCAGCCGTATGCTCCAGTGTCGATCTACGGCAGGCCGGATGACATGCGGTCATTCGTCAATCGAGCGCATGAGCTCGGGATCGGAGTCATTCTCGATGTCGTCTATAACCATATCGGTCCGGATGGCAACTATTTTCCAAACTACTCTCCGTTCTATTTCAGTAAGAAGCACAACACCGACTGGGGCCCGGCCCTCAACTTCGATGGCGAGCAGTGCGAACCCGTGCGGCGGTTCTTCATGGAGAACGCCGCGTATTGGATTCGAGAGTTTCATCTCGACGGGTTGCGTCTGGATGCCACACAGGATGTTCATGATGACTCCGAGCCGCACATTCTTTCCGAAATCGGGCAAGCGGCGCGCCAAGCTGCCGGAAGCCGGTCGATCATCTTGTTGGGTGAAAACGAACCGCAGAGAACGGAGTTGATCAAGCCCGTCAAGGATGGAGGATATGGCCTTGACGGTCTCTGGAATGACGATTATCACCATTCAGCGATGGTGGCGTTGACTGGAAAGGCAGACGCGTATTACACGGATTACCGCGGCACCTCGCAGGAGTTCGTCTCAGCCATGAAGTACGGCTATCTATACCAGGGGCAGTGGTACAAGTGGCAGAACAAGCGGCGTGGAACGGCGACTTTTGATTTGCCCCGCCAGGCCATGATCACATTCATTCAGAATCACGACCAGGTGGCAAATTCAGGCCGTGGACAGCGCGTTCATGAATTGACTTCGCCGGGCATCTTCAAAGCGATGACCGCGCTCACCCTGCTTGGGCCGGGAACACCCATGTTGTTTCAAGGCCAGGAGTTCGCTGCTTCCAGTCCGTTCCTGTTTTTCGCCGATCACACGCCAGAGCTGGCAAAGAAAATTCGCAGCGGCCGCATCGAGTTTATGGAGCAATGGCGATCGCTCAACCTTCCGGAAATGCGAGCCTGTTTCGCCGACCCGGGTGATCCGGAAACATTCAACAAATCGAAGCTGGACTTTTCTGAGGTTGAGAAACACAGCGACGTCTATTCGCTCCACCGCGATCTGCTGCGCATTCGTCGCGAGGATCCGGTCATTTCGCGCCAGGGAGAAGATGGATTGGATGGCGCTGTGCTCTCCGCATCGGCCTTTGTCCTGCGCTTTTTTTCGCCCGGACATCAGAATGACCGGCTGTTGGTCGTAAATCTCGGCAGAGAATTGGCTCTGAATCCGGCCCCGGAGCCACTGCTCGGCCCCCCGGCCGACAGGCAGTGGAAGGTCTTATGGTCGAGCGACGATTCGCGTTATGGCGGATGCGGAACCGCGCCCTTGGATACTAACGAGAACTGGCGGATTCCCGGACAGGCTGCCGTTCTCTTAGTTCCCACTCCCATCGGAGTTACTGACACGCGCAATGAATAGTATTTATACGCACAATCCCGACGCTCCACTCTCTGATGAGGATTTTACGATCCTTACCGGAACGGAGTGGCTGGTCACAAACGGGCTGGGCGGATACGCATCGGGCACTATCGGCGGAACGCCGACACGAGTATTTCACGGCTACTTGATTTCAGCGTTACGAGCGCCGCTTGCGCGGACCATGATGCTCAACACGGTGCTCGAAGAAGTGATCTTGAAGGACGGCAGGAGATTCCCGTTAAGCGGCCTGGTCACAGAGAACGGGAACTACAGCGGCGGTTCACAGTTGCTGGCGAATTTCTCACTGGATGCCGGTCTTCCGGTCTGGACCTACGACGTAGAAGGCCTCACAATCGAGAAGCGCGTCATTCTTCCGCACCGGCAAAACACGGTTTACCTGGACTACCGCGCCGTCCAGGGGCAGGAAAGCGCGAAGCTGCAGTTGCGTCCCGCAGTGAACATGCGAGCTCATGAAGCGCCAGTGAATACAAAACTCGATTCGTATACGTTCACCGTGCGGGACCATCACTACGAGTTGCAGCCAAGTAACGGCCTACCGCCTCTCCGTCTGCGGCTGCTGGGCAAGGAAGGCGCAGTCGCCATCGACGCGCAAAAGATTCGCAAGGTTATATACGAGGTGGAGCGAAGCCGGGGCTACATCTGGTGTGGCGATCTGTGGAGCCCGGGATACGTCATCGTTGACCTCGGCCCGGGCCATGATGCGACGCTAGTCGCTTCGACTGAGCGCTGGGAGGTGATGGCGGCGCTTGATCCACGACAGGCATGGGATGCAGAGCATGACCGCAAGCGGCGATTATTGATGCAAGCACATCCCGCAGCTCGTGAAGACGAATGCAGCCCACTGGTATGGGCGGCTGACCAATTTGTGTTCGCTCCCGTAGGAAGACAGGAGGACACGGCTCGTGCGCGGGCCGCGGGAGACGAGATCCGCAGTATTATCGCCGGTTATCACTGGTTTACCGATTGGGGCCGCGACACGATGATCAGCCTCGAAGGCTTGACGCTCGTCACCGGACGGCAGGTGGAAGCCAGTTACATACTGCGAACGTTCGCGCACTACATGCGTGACGGGCTGATTCCGAACCTGTTTCCTGAGGGCAAGAAGAGCGGTCTTTACCACACGGCCGATGCCACACTGTGGTTCTTCCATGCCCTGCATCGCTATCTGGAGTACACCAATGACCGGCACTTGTTAAGCGATTTATGCCCCAAGCTGTTGGACATTGTGGCGCATCATTTGCGTGGCACGCGTTTCAACATTCATGTAGATCCCGAAGATGGTCTGCTCTCACAAGGCGCGCCTGAATACCAGCTCACGTGGATGGATGCGAAGGTGGACGACTGGGTCGTCACACCGCGGCGGGGCAAGGCAGTGGAAATCAACGCGCTCTGGTATAACGCTCTCCGGCTACTCCAAGGTTGGCTGCGCGAAGCACACCGCGATGATGAAGCGAAGGGACTGGCGGCACATGCGGCCAAAGCTAAAAAATCGTTCAACGAACGCTTCTGGTTTGCGGAAGGCCAGTATCTGTACGACGTTGTGGACGGCGAGAACGGCGGGCCCGACGCCTCCCTTCGCCCGAATCAAATCTTTGCGATTTCCCTGGAACATCCTATTCTGGACAAGGCTCACTGGAAGCCGGTGCTGAGGGTAGTGCAAAACAAACTTCTGACGCCAGTGGGTTTGCGATCGCTTGCGCCAGGTGAACGCGACTACAAAGCGAGGTATGACGGCGACCTTCGGGCGCGCGATGCGGCGTATCACCAAGGCACAGTCTGGGCGTGGCTCATTGGCCCGTTTATCGATGCGTGGCTAACTGCGTATCCGGACGATCTCGCCACGGCGCGGGGATTTCTGGAAGGATTCAAAGCACAGCTTTGCGAAGCGTGCGTGGGTCAGATTAGCGAAATCTTTGACGCGGAGCCCCCGTACACTCCCCGAGGCTGCTGCGCCCAAGCCTGGAGCGTCGCCGAAGTGCTGCGTAGTTTCGTAAGGACCAGTAGTGTCCATGAAAATGCCCGCGAAGAGAAAACTGAGCCTGTAACCGCATCGGTTGAGTAGTGCTCAGTTCGATGTATGGGGTTCGTTGTTGAGTCCCTCCAGCTCGTCTGCCAGCTTCCCTGCGTTGTAGAGCTTACGTAGCGCTTCCATCATTGCGCCGGTATGAACGGCGACGGCGCGGTTCTTTTCGCTTTCGTAAATGAAGTCAGCGACCAGAGACTCGATATTGCCATCGAAGATAAGGCCGACCAGGTCTCCGTTCCTGTTGATGACTGGAGAGCCGGAATTTCCACCAATGATGTCGCACGTGTTTACGAAATTGAGCGGCGTACTCAGATCCAGTTTCTGTTGCCCCTCCTTCCAGCGTGATGGCAGATACCACGGCCCCTCGTAATCAAAGCTGGCAGCACGATCGTAGAGGCCAAACAGCGTCGTTTTGTACGGGGCTTGTGTCCCATTCATGGGATAGCCCTTCACGGTGCCATAGGCGAGGCGGAGCGTGAAAGTCGCATCAGGATATTTGGTCTTGCCATAAGCCAGAAATCGAGCTTTGCCGAGTTTTTCGCCGGCGCGCTGCTCCACGCTCTCGACATTGTCCTCAGTCCACTTAATGAGCTCGCGCCCGATGGGATCGAAGCGGCGCGCCATAACGATCATGCTGTCCTTTGAGGCCTCAACCGCGAGCTGACCCCCTTCGAGCAAGTGCTTCCGAACTGCAGGATCGGCCAGGTTGGTTCCCTCGACCAAGGCTTTTGCCGCATCCGCCGGCGAACGCCCGTCGAGGATCGCTTTGAGACCGGCACTGTCCGGACCGAGTTCCTGCCGCTCGAGATCAAGTCCTCCGATAAGCCGTGCAATTTCCATTTCCGGATAAATCGGCGCCGACGACAGCAATTCATAACGGAGCGATTCGAGTTGAGAGTCATGATACCCGGGCAGCCGCTCGCCATCAGGCTTCTTGATCTCCGCCGTATACCTGACAATCTGAAGAGCCATCTGTGCGAGCCTGGAATCTGGGCCTAAGTAGAACTGCTCCTTCACGCGCGTTGCGGACTTCGCCGTTGCCTTCGCGATGTCTTCCCAAGCCGTGCCGAGCTCCTGCTTCCACTGGGCATTGGCGTCCACCTTCGCACGAAATTCATTCTCTTCGGCCTGCTTCTTGGCAATCAGCTTTGGGTTGAGAAGTCCCTCGTAGCCCCCCTTGTACGCCTTGCGGCTATTCTCAAGATTGAAGATGAGCGAACCGGCTTGCCTCGCCTGCTCAGATCCCCTCCCGGAGTACGCTCTCAGTGCACCGAGGCGATGGTCGATCAAGTTCAGGACATTAGGGTCTATTGAATCGCGTTCTTCGAGAAGCTGGGCCATCGTGTCGAGACGCTGTGTCGAGCCGGGATTACCGGAAACGAATACGAGCTCATTATCGGCAGCGCCTTTGCTGTTCCATTTCAGGTAATTGTCACTATCTATCGGCTTGCCATTCTCGTAGACCCGGAAGATTGCCATGTCGAGGTCATAGCGGGGATACGTGAAATTGTCGGGGTCGCCGCCGAAGAACGCCGTTTGTTGCTCGGGCGCGAATACCAAACGGACATCGGTGTATTTCTTGTAGCGATACAGCCAGTATTCGCCTCCTTGATACAAGCTGATGACGTCGGATCGCAAGCCGGTCTTTTGGGTGCTCTCTCGCTCGATTTGGGCGATCGCCGACTTTCGCGCGCCAAATGCTTCCTTCTCGGTCATGTGCGGATTCATCGAGCTCAGTACCCGGCCGGTGACATTCTCCATCGAGACCAACACGTTCACTTCCAGATCGGGCGATTTCATTTCCTGATCAAGGGTTTGGGCGTAAAAGCCGTCCTTAATGTAGTCATGTCCGGCCGTCGAGTTCTTCTGTAGCTGGCCGCGGGCGACGTGATGGTTTGTAAGCAGCAGGCCGTGAGGACTGACGAATGACCCGGAGCCGCCGTCATTGAGACGGACGCTCGAAAGGCGAATGTGATCCAACCATGGCTGCGTTGGAGTAAAGTTGTACGTTTGCTGAAGCTGTTTTCTAGGCGGGTTATCGAAAGTCCACATCCCTTCGTCGGCAAAGCAGACAGTGCCGATCAACACCACCGAGAGGGCCGGAATGACACCGGTTGATCTCTTCACGGAAGACCTCCTGTGACCGAACCCATTCTACCGGCAAATTCAACGTTGCCTGAGATAAGCTATCCCTTATGCTTGGCATCGTTCGTGTCGCCATCAGAGAAGGAATTTGTTGAGGTCCCAGAGTGGCGCAGGCGCTTTGGCCTGCGTATCCCCGCTTGGAAAATATCTACCGGCAATAGCTATGTGGCTGATGGGGCTTTGCGGTACGGCCTTCGCGGACCAGCCGATAGAATTCCCTCACAACACCCACATGAAGCTGGGCTTGGCATGCATTGATTGCCACACGGGTGCCGATATTCGCGCCGAAGCCGGCATACCCTCTGTTACGAAATGCATGCTCTGCCATGCCAAGCTGGCCCGGGAAAAACCGGAAGTGAAGAAGGTGATTGAATACGCAAATAAGAAGCAGGAGATCCCCTGGCAGCGCGTCTATGGCTTTTCTCGGAATGCCCATGTGCGCTTCCGCCACGCGCCGCATTACGAGGCAAACATCGCATGTGCCAGATGCCACGGAGACTTAACCAAGGCGACAGTTGCAACGCGCGCCGTGGATTTTACTATGGGCACATGCGTGACGTGCCATCGCGAACGGAATGCATCGCAGGATTGCGCGGCGTGTCATTATTGACGCCTGGCGCTGCTCGTTAACTCTCCTATGGAACGGCGGAACTTTTTCAAAATTCTCTCGACGGTCTCAGCAGGTATCGCGGCCGGCTCTTGCGGAAGAAAGAGCGACGTGCTTATTCCGATGCTCGTCTCAGACCGGGAGATCGTGCCGGGTCATGAGCAGTGGCACCCGGCGGTCTGCGGCGAATGCGCGGCTGCCTGCGGAACCATCGTGCGCATCATGGAAGGGGAACGGGTCATTGAACAGGGCGGCCAGAAATTCCGCCAACGGATCGCCTGCGTAAAGAAAATTGAAGGCAATCCACTCGACCCGGTCAGCGGAGGACGCGTTTGCGCGCGGGGACAGGCGGCGGTTCAGTCTCTTTACCATCCCGATCGCCTGCACGGACCATTGCGGCGAAAGGGCGCTCGGGGCAGCGGGGAATTTACCCCGGTTTCATGGGATGAGGCGCTGGCGGCCATTGCGGAAGGTCTCGGCAAGGCGAAGACGAGCGATCCGGACAAGATCGTATTTCTCACCGGTCCGAGACCAGGAGCACGCGCCGTAGCAATTCAGAAATTTTTGGCGGCCTTGGGGGCGCCTGCCGCTCTCACTTGTTCTCTCGGGAGTTTGGCCGTCGAACGAAAAGCGGCAGAATCGGTCTTCGGCTGGAAGGGCATACCGGTGTACGATCTGGCCCGGGCGCGGTACGTGCTGAGTGTGGGTGCCGATTTTCTGGGTAGCTGGGCATCGCCTGTCTACTACGCCCGGCAATACGGTGAGTTTCGTCAGGGCCGCCCGGGTGTGCGGGGCAGGCTGGCTCAGGCGGAATCCAGAATGTCACTAACGGCTTCGAGCGCCGACGAATGGTTCGCTTTGCGTCCCGGTTCTGAGCCGGCTTTCACCCTTGCAGTGGCCCGGTTGCTGCTAGACGACAAGCTTGCGCGAAATCCGGAGCAACTGCCCGCTCCGATTCTCGAATCGATTCGGGCCGCAGATCTGAATGCCGTAATCCTCAGGTGCGGAGTCGATGAAGGGCGAACACGTCGCCTCGCCCGCGAGTTAGGTGAATCCGAGGCTCCGCTGGTAATCGGTGGCGCCTCGATCGTGCAAACCAATTCACTGCAGGCAATCCAAGCCACGCACTATCTCAATTTGCTCCTGGGGAACATTGGAAAAAAGGGCGGGATCTTGGCCCCGAGCCCTGAATTTTCTGCCATTCCAGAAAATGCCGGTGCCGCGGCGATTAGGAGTGCACGCGTGCTATTCCTGGACCGCCAAAATCCAGCCTACACTTTCCCGTTTGCTGCAGGCGTAACTAAAGCGCTGTCCGATATTGAACTGATCATCAGCTTCGGCGGATTTATTGATGACTCCACGGCGTATGCAGATTGGATTCTGCCGGACCATCATCCTCTCGAATCGGCCGCGGCGGTTGTCCCCGCGGTTTCGTCACGTCCTGCGATCACAGTGGCAGTACCCTTTGTGCACCCACTGTACGATACGCGTCCGATCGAGCAGACCTTGAGCGATATTGCCCCCAAAGCAAATCTTGGGCTCGAACTCGTAACGCCAAAGGCATACGCCGAGCCGTTATTGCCAGGCGATCGAACCTGGGACGATGTTACGCGGCAGGGCGGTCTCTGGATGGAGAATCCGGAAAATCCGCCGGCGACGAAGGTGGCGGGTCTGAAACCGGAATGGCCTGACGCTGTTTTTTCTGGAGACGCGCCACGCTTCCCATTGCTGTTTCAACCGTATTTGTCATTGCAGTATCACGACGGAAGCGGCGCGAATCTGCCCTGGATGCAGGAATTACCGGATCCCGCTTCGAGTGCGATGTGGGATCTGCCCGTCGAGATTGATCCGCAAACCGCAATTCGCCTGAGGGTGGCAACCGGTGACTGGGTACGCCTCGAATCGCCGGCCGGCAGTCTGGAAGCGCCGGCATACGTCCATCCGGCCGCTCTTCCGGGAGTTGTGAGCATGGCGATCGGTGAAGGGCACACGCGTTACGGACGATATGCCTCCGGCCGCGGCGCCAATCCGCTCTCTATTCTTGCGCCGGTTTTTGAGGACTCGACCGGCGCTCTGGCGTTCGGCGCCACCCGCGTGCAGTTAGCTCGCCTGGAACAAAAGCCGCGTGAACTGATTCAATTCTCTCCGCAGGACCGAGAGCAGGGACCTTGGGGGTACAGGTGAGCGAACAAACCAAAACAGAACACCGCTGGGGAATGGCCATTGACTTAGACCGTTGTACTGGATGCCAAGCCTGCGTGGCAGCCTGCCATGCCGAGAACAATTTGCCGCTCTCCGATCCACAATCCGCGGCAAAAGGCCGCGCCGTCCATTGGATTCGCGTCGATCGCTATTACGAGGGCGAATTCCCGAATATTCGCGTAAAGTACATGCCCGTGCTGTGCCAGCAGTGCGATGAAGCACCGTGCGAGCCGGTTTGTCCCGTGTACGCAACTTACAAAAACGCGGAAGGGTTGAATGTTCAGGTTTACAACCGCTGCGTAGGCACCCGCTATTGCGGCAACAACTGTCCGTATTCCGTGCGCTTCTTCAATTGGTTTGATCCAGCCTGGCCCGCTCCCTTAGAGCTGCAGCACAATCCCGACGTCTCCATTCGCATGAGTGGTGTTATGGAGAAGTGCACCTTCTGTATCCAACGGATTCAGCGCGCCGAAGCAGACGCGAAAAGTGAGAAGCGGCCACTCGCAGACGGGGAGATTCAGCCGGCATGTGTTCAGTCCTGTCCCGCGGAGGCGATGGTATTTGGCGATTTGAACGACCGCGACAGCAAAGTCTCTCGTTTAGCGGAGAGCGGACGGGCTACACGCTTGCTCGAAGAACTTGGGACGAAGCCGAAGGTCTTTTACCTTCAAAAGGCGGAATAGCGTGGCGGCTACTCCAGAAATCATTCCCTATTCCGAAGTCCGCCACGACCTGTGGCGACCGTTATACGGCGCCAGCCCACTATACCTTACCGTTGTCTTTTGTCTGCTCGCAGTAGCGCTCTGGGGCATGTTTTGCTGGGGCTACCAGCTTCACGAAGGGATTGGCGTGGCGGGGATCCGGCGTCCTGTTTTCTGGGGCTTCTATCTCGTCGATTTTGTTTTCTGGATTGGTATCTCCCATGCCGGTACGCTCATCTCAGCTATCCTGCGCTTGACGGATGCCCAATGGCGCAAGCCCGTCACCCGCGCGGCGGAAGCTATTACGGTTTTCGCGCTCATGATCGGCGGCATGTTCCCCATCATTCACCTTGGCCGCGCCTGGATATTTTATTGGTTGATCCCCTATCCGAATTCCAGGCTTTTGTGGCCAAATTTCCGCTCACCACTTCTCTGGGACCTCACCGCGATTTCGACGTATCTCATGGGCAGCACGATCTATCTTTTTCTGCCTCTTATTCCCGATGTCGCACAGCTAGGCCAGCACGCTACAGGCTGGCGGCGGAAACTGTATCGCACGCTTTCCCTGGGCTGGACGGGCAGCGACCGCGAGTGGGACGCCTTGGAACGCGCCATGAAACTGATGGCCGCCATTATCCTGGCCGTAGCCGTTTCCGTTCACACGGTCGTCTCGTGGGATTTTTCGATGGCGATCGCGCCCATGTGGCACAGCACGATCTTCGGACCTTATTTCGTGGTCGGCGCAATTTTCAGCGGAATTGCCGCGCTACTCGTGGTCATGTCGATCATCCGGAAGACCCTGCATTTCGAGCGATACTTGACGCCTCATCACTTCAACAACCTGGCGAAGCTGCTGCTTCTGATGAGCCTGCTTTGGGTCTATTTCAGCGTCGCCGAAAATCTGACCGTCTGGTATGGAAATGAGCCGAAGGAGATGCAGGTTTTCGGGGCCCGTAGCCGGGGCAATTTCGCTCCATATTTCTGGGTCATGGTGTTCTGCAATTTCGTTGTACCGTTCATTCTGCTCGGCATTCGACGTCTGCGGTCTATCCGTACGGCAACCATCGCCGGAGTGGCGGTACTGATAGGCATGTGGCTCGAGCGTTTCATCATTATTGTTCCGACTCTGGCCCGATCACGCCTGCCCGC
>DATBHS010000004.1:0-55765 GCA_036557345.1 Bryobacteraceae bacterium | reverse complement strand
ACTGTCATTCGCGACTTGCGCTTCGCTAAAGCCTGGCTCAATCGCGAAGTGCAGCACATAAACGGTCACACCGCTGGCTCGTGAGGCGGGTTGCCCGTGCAATTCACTTGTCGTCGTCGTTCTTATCGCCGTGGTTCTTGCAGCCGGTGAACTTCAGAAGCGGTCGTCCACTGGGAACTGAATCGGGAATGAGAGCGCATAAATTTTTCTTAGTCGCCTTTTCATCCTGCAATCCATCCCTGACGAACGCTACAAGATCTTTCAACTCGTCTGCTTCCAGTGATATAGGATTCCTTAGTTGAGGTGCGAGCGTCATCAGAACAGGTTCAATAGGACCAACGTGGCGCAGATCTCTTTCGACGCCAGCACGACGTGGATCATAGTTTCTTGCTGATTCGTATACGTCAAGATGATGCCGGATGGCGTCTTCGAGACGGGTAAATGAGCCGTTATGGAAGAAGGCCGGCTGAAGCACGAGATTCCGAAGCGGTGCGGTTCGGAAGTGATAGCGATCCCTGCTGTCCCCGGTGATCTGTTCGAGGCCGAAGTCCTCGTCCATGTTTGGTCCGTCAAAAATGACATTGCCCTTACCCACCCCGAATGTGGGCGAGATCTGGGGAACGCCAATGTTATATTCCTCGAAGTCGCTGAACATCTCGTTGGCTTTGCCGGCAACGGCGTGGCAGCTTACGCAATTCGCTTTTCCGAAGAATAGCAGCGCTCCTCGCTTCTGCCGAAAGGTCATCGCGTCATGGTCACCTCGCGCGAAACGGTCTATCGGTGCGTTGGCAAATGTGAGAGTAAACTCAAATTCTGCGATGGCCTCGCCGAACATGTTGAAATCGATGGGTGCGCCAGCCTTTACCGCCGAGTAGACTTTCCCAAAAAGCTCGCGGTAACCCTCGATCGAATTCAGCCGATCCAGTACTGCTTGTCTTATTGGATCGTTGCGGTAGCCTTCGGCATCAGGTATCGGGAGTTTCGCGCCTTTTCCATCATCGAACTGGTCGAATGCGGGACCGAGTGAATACGGTGTGCCCTTGGTTCCCGTGTAGCCTGCGACCTCTGTGAGTTCCGTCGGGGGCATTTCACCTTGGGCTTGAGCTAGATGCTTGATGATGGGATCGGCCGGTGGAAAGCGCGTTGCACCTTCCGGCAACGGAAACTTAAACCCCTGCGAGTTATCGAACGGATCCCCGGAAACGGAGTTGAACCGGCCGTTCCACATCAGTGCCGGGAAGAACGCAATATTGAGGGCTTTTGGAGTACGCCTTTGATTGTGGGGGCCTTCCCGCCTGAGACCTACTATGCCGTTGCTCTGAATGCCAACAGCAATCGATACGGGATCGCCGAATCCGGTAGCCGGAGCGTGACAACCACCGCAGGTGTTGTCATCATGCAGGCCACCAATCGTATCGAACCATAGGAGCCGTCCGATGTTTGCCAGATCCGGATCGACTTCTCGTCCCAATCGCTTCTTCAGAGTCGCTTCGACTCTGCCGGTAAACTTCTGCTTACGCAAAACCCTTGCCAGCCGCGAATCAATGTTTGAAGTCAGAGCGGGACTTTCGGCAGCGTAGGAGCGTGCCGCGAAGGAGGCCCCTGTAAGGAGGATGGTGCACACCAATTGTGCTCCGGATTTTACGCGTACGGTTTGTGAGCCAATCCGGCACCATCCCAATCCCAGCAGTGCCGCGGCCATCACAACGAGCACGACGCTGGAAGGCTCGGGCGCAGGTACGAGTGCTAGCTGCACCTGAACATCAATGAGATTTTCAGCCGCTCCGAAAGTGAAGGAGCCATACAAAGGACCAAAGCGCGATACCGACTCGGGGGCCTCAAAACCCGTGGGGGAGTCGGGGTCCGGAAAATCAAGACTGTCGAAGATCATGCCGCTACGGCTAGTAACGACTCGCATCCGGAATGCCTCAAAAATAGGATTAGGCACTACGCCGAACGTGTTATCGGCGCCGTACTCCGACGCAACATCTATACCGCTCATATCCCCCGTGAAGCCCCAACCGGCCAGGCTGTTGTCGCTGGTCGAAATACCAATCCAGTACCGAGTGCCGGCCGTCAGGGAAAAGGGTGTCAATAAAGGCAAGTCGTCAACCGGTGAACTGGTCAGCTGACTGTCGCCTCGACTGCCAATCACTGTGAGAAGCGCGCCCGGACTGGTGGACGAATCGGTGTATAAACCTATGGTGATCGAACCCGCCGACGCGCTGCCAGCAAGAAGTAATGTCAGCGCGATCGTGTTACAAGGCCGATTAATCGAGAGATGCATAATGTTCCTCCTCCTTAGCCATAGCGAGAGCGTTACGTGTGAAACGGCAAGCCAAATGAGGGGCCATAGGCGATATGGCCACATCTGGCTTGCCGCCTAACCGTTGCCGTAAACTTTAGCAGCGGCACTCGACGGTTTACGGAACGCGCGGTGGACTCAATAAATTGATCATCCGCTGCATCCGCAGCCAGTAGCGATTCAATCTCGTTGCGGAGAGTGGAGTCGTCAGAGCAGGCCCAATAAAGAAAATCGGCACGCGCGGCAGCATTTAGGCCGACCGCCTGGGAAAACAGCTCTTCCACCAGATGCGCTCGGCTGGTACCGGGCTTGAGCATCATGCTCACCTCCGAAATGCGAGCGGTGTGGTGGACTGAGCCCAGGAGCCACCATTTCAGGTGAGTATAAACGAAAAATTACCAGGGAAATAATGTATATGTCGCAAGCAATTGGGGGGGGAAGTGTTTGGACATTCACCCCATCCACTGCGGATTCTGAATGGTACCGTCAAAATCGGCGCTGATTTTGAAGCGCTCGAACTCGCCATGTTGGGCGGCTATGCGCGTCTTGTCCAGAAGCGCAACCACCTGCGCCTCAGTCATCGGCTTGAAACTGCGGGCAGCCTCAAACGCCTGGTCCAAAACCTTCATGCTGTCGCACCCGGTGATCACGACGGATGTAGGCAGGTTCAGCGCATAATGCAAGCACTCGACCGGTGTCACAGTGTTGCTTTTCAGGATCAGGCCGCTGGCCATCGGTTTCATACCGAGCACTGCGATCCTCTGTTCAACCAGTTTCGGAAGAACATTGTTTCGGAAGCTGCGGAAGTGAGCGTCCATTGGGTTCAAGGGCATTTGGCAGGCATCGAAGTGGAAATCGTGCTGCTTAGCGACTTCCAACATGCGCTCGTGAACCAATGGATCCTTGTGTCCCGTGAATCCTATGTAACGAATTTTGCCGGCCTGCTTGGCGGCAAGTACCGCTTCGAGAGCACCTCCTTTCGCAAAGAATCTGTCGGGATCGTCCAACCTGATGTTTTCGTGGTACTGAATCAGGTCGATATGATCTGTTTGCAGGCGCTGAAGGGATTGGTTGATCTGCTCCGCGGTGGCCTCTTTCGTGCGGCCATCGAACTTCGTCATGAGAAACGCCTTCCGGCGATAACCATCGCGCAGCGCCTTTCCCATGCGAATCTCGGATACGCCATCTGCATAGTCCCAGCAGTTATCCAGGAAGGTGATGCCACGGTCCAGGGCCGAACGAACAATGCGAATGGCTTCTGGTTCGCTCGGGACTGAAATGTGATAGCCGCCCAAGCCGATGGCCGAGACCTGCTCGCCGGTGCTTCCAAACTTGCGATAGATCATGCCGTTTGACCGGGCTGTTTCGTTGGATTGCGCGTCGGCCATCGCTGCGATTCCCGCGCCAGCGATAACGTTCAGAGCTTGTCTTCGGTCCATATCAAATACTCTAGACCTGTAAGATCGTGAGTAGTGAACTGGACAGCGGTTGGAGCATTGTTGATGGCGCTGGCAGTAACATTCGGAGCCTTTGGAGCTCACGTGCTCAAAAACAGGCTCGATGCATATTCGATGAATGTATACGAGAAGGCCGTCTTCTATCATTTCGTGCACGCGCTCGGAATTTTGCTGGTTGCGCTGCTGGCTCGCACAAGCGCCATTTCCGTTGCGGCTCAGGTGCGCGTCGGCTGGCTTCTGCTGATAGGGATCGTGCTTTTTTCGGGAAGCTTGTACGCGCTGGCGATCTCGGGATTCCGAATTCTCGGTGCGATCACCCCAATCGGCGGCATCGCTTTCATTGCGGGCTGGCTGTTTCTGGTCTACGATGCACTGCGGGCTCACCGCGGTTGAGCCGCTACCTGCACGAGCGTACGCATCCCTAAGCCGTCCGGTAGTTCGTAACGGCAAATGACTTCAGCGGTAATGCGGTGCGAGTTTGCGCTTCGAAGCTCCGCCTCCACTTCCGGACCTTTGTACAACATCAGCCGCGTTCCCTGTTTTAGAGACTTTGCAAACACATCGAGCAGGCGATGCAGAGGAGCAACCGCGCGAGCAATGATAATTTCCGGACGTTCCAACAAAGCTCTGTCTTCGGCGCGCTCCGCCACTACCTTTACGTTGCAGAGTTCCAATGTCTCCACAGCCGAATCGACGAATCGCGCTTTCTTCTGAGTCGACTCGGCGAGTGTGAAGCGGGTTTCCGGCAGTACGATCGCAAGTGGAAGACCGGGAAAACCAGCACCGGTCCCGGCGTCAAGAGCGCGTCTCGCGCCGCGGAAATGTTTCCAGGGGGCGACGGAGTCGTAGACATGCTTGATAGCCGCTTCCTGGCAATTTGTAATTCTTGTGAGGTTCATGTGCTCGTTTGCGGCAACAATCATCTGGAGGTGCTGCGCGGACTTCCCGATCAGCCGCTCGCGATTCGGCAGATCGGAGGGCAGAACGCGAGCCAGTTCCTCCTCAAAGCTCACCTTTTCATGATGACATTCGCATCGACATGGCATCGCGCATCCGGCGGCGATTTTCATCTTGTAGGTAGCGATTTTGATCTTGTAAGCGAAGATAAGAGGAATGCTAACGGCGGGTATTGTTGGTCTTCCGAACGTTGGAAAAAGCACCCTGTTCAACGCGGTGACGCAAACCAGAAAGGCTCTTGCCGCAAACTACCGGTTCTGCACGATTGAGCCCAATACCGGTGTGGTGACGGTTCCAGATGACCGGTTGCAGGTGCTCGCAGCGATGAGTAAATCGCAAAAGATCGTTCCCGCCGTTTTTGAGTTCGTCGACATCGCAGGCCTGGTAAAAGGCGCAAGCAAAGGCGAAGGCTTGGGCAATCAGTTCCTCGGACACATCCGCGAGGTCGACGCGATCGTCCAGGTCGTGCGCTGTTTCGAGGATGCAAATATCGAGCACGTGATGGATACGATCGACCCCGTGCGCGATATAGAGATCATCAATACCGAACTCGTGCTGGCCGATCTGGAATCGGTCGAAAAACGAAAGGCAAAACAGCAGAAAGCGGCAAAGAGCGGAGACAAGAAGCTGCAGGCCGAAGTGGAGCTGCTCGAGAAGCTCGAAGAGCATCTCAATACAGGCAAGACCGTAGTCACGCTGGATCTCACGCCCGAAGAGCAAGCGGCCGTCCGGGGGTTCTTCCTGCTTACTTCAAAGCCAACGCTATTTGCCTGTAATGTAGCTGAGGGCGACCTCGCTACCGCCGAAACCAACAACTTCGTGCTGCAAGTCCGGGAATATGTACGAGAGCATCACGATACCGGGGCCGTCGTTGTGTCTGCCGAAATCGAAGCGGAACTTGTTACGTTATCCGAAGATGAACGTAAAGAATACTTGGCCGGCTTGGGTGTAAGCGATACGGGCGCCGGCAATCTGATCCGGGAAGCCTATCAGTTGTTAGGGCTGCGCACGTTCTTGACGACCGGCGAGAAAGAGACCCGCGCCTGGACGATCCACGCTGGCGATAAGGCTCCACAGGCCGCCGGAGTCATTCACTCTGATTTTGAGAAGAGCTTTATCTCCGTGGAGTGTGTCACCTACGATGATCTTGTCGCGGCGGGCTCCTTCGCCCGCGCTCGTGAACTAGGGAAGCTTCGCACCGAAGGCAAAGAGTACGTCGTGCAGGATGGCGATGTGATCGAGTTCAAGACGTACCTGTAGATCAGTCCTTAGTGTGCGTCCTGGTTGAACAGTTCCGTTCGATCGATTCTTTCGCCGTGGAACATCACGGAATAAATATGCTCCGTGTTCGAGATGTCCTCGACCGGGTCGCCATCCAGTAGAACCAGATTGGCGTCCCTGCCCGCCTCAATGATCCCCATTCGGCCATCCGCGCGCAATACCTTCGCGGCGTTATACGTCGCGGACTGAAGAGCAACCGCGGGCGGAATCCCTGCTTTGACCCATAGCTCCAGCTCGTGCTGAATTGTCGGCCCGTGAATCACCAGCATGTTTCCCGCATCGCTTCCGGCAATTAGTCTCACGCCGCATTTATATGCGTTCAGCAGATTTTCATTTACGCGATCTCTGACGCTTCTAAAGCGTTCGGAATCCGCCGGTGACGGCTCTTTCTTCAGCACGTCGCGCGTGGATGCAAGTAGATCGGCAGGACCAACCTGCTGTAGCAGCGAGCGGTTTAAGAGCTCCGTATTCCGGGTTCGCGAGTCGACGAATGCCTCAAAGACACTCAGAGTGGGGTCGTAGGCAATGCCCTTCTTCTTCATCTCTTGAAAGGTTTCGGCTGGGATCAAATCGACCATCGAGCCATGCTCGATGCTGCTGGTTCCCGCCTTTGCCGCGTCACTCACGTCCGCGGCGCTCCCGGTGTGAGTGGCCGAAGGCAGCCCATCGTGGCTTGCTTCCGCGACCACTGCGTTGTATATCTTCGTGTCCAGTCGATTGAACAGACCCAATTCCACATTTCCAGACTCCAGCACTGCCTTGATGCAATCCACTCCGGCGTTCTTCACAGCGTCAACCTGCTCCCGGGCTTCATTCTCGGAGTTGGGCAGACGCACGAACTGCTCCTCGCCCTCCTTCCGCGCACTCTCAGGAAGCAGTTTCAAAAGCTCGGTCGGATGTCCGCCGACTGCACTGAACAACGGGCCGCAAGAGAAGAATTGAGCTCCCAAATACTTGCCGGAATCGATTTCGCCGCGTACTTTGAGCGCCTGGTTGAGCCAGTCGCCCGTGCTTCTGACAGCGGTAATTCCGCTATACAGATAGGCCGCCAGCCTGCGTCTCGGAGCGTTTGGATCGGCATACTTCGCTGGATCGCGATAGACGCCACCGGGCGCTCCGATATGAACGTGCATGTCGATCAACCCGGGAATCAGGGTCTTCCCTGCTGCGTCGACCACATCGGCATCGAAGGATTTTGATTCGCTTGGTGACCGGCTAAAGACCTGCGCGATCTTTCCCTGCCGGACGAGCACCGCGCCATTCGGGATAACCGTCCCGTTGCCTATAAAAATCCTGGCGTTCTGGAAGAGCACCGACCGGTTGCGGGCAGCGGCGCGCGCCAGGATCTTCGCCTGTTCTATGTTTTCCTTCGTTCGCGCCTGATAAACGCCCATGATTAGGAATGGGGCCAGCGTACCCAGAATCCAAAGCTTGGCGGTACCGGCGATCTTCTCTTCCTTTTCCCAACGGAACAGTTTGGTGCCGACAATCAGCGCAACGGCAAGCGTGACGAGTAGTGCGAACACAGCGGCAAGGTTCGCCAGTACCCCTTGGCCGCCGATCATAATGGCTTGCATGCCTTGATACAGATATGTGGCCGGCATAAACTGCGCGATGGTCTGAACCCAAACAGGCATGATGCTGACCGGAAATGTCGCTCCGCTGAGAAACAGCATCGGAAGATAGAGGATCTGGGTAAGTATGTTTGCTTCCTGGGCTGAGTTCACCACCGCCGCGATAATCATTCCCATCGCGCGGAAAGCAACCACGCCGACACAGATGAACACCCCTATCGAAAAGAGGTTATGCGGCAGCGGCATCCGATAGACCGTAGCCGCGAAGAAGAAGAACAGAAATACGGAAGGCAGGAATGCTACTAGCCCGGAGACAAGGGAAGCCACGATAATCGGCGCGGCGCTAATCGGAGCGACCTTAAAGCGCCGGAGCACGTTCGTCTCTCGGTCCTGAACGGCCCGCATTCCCGCGCCGAAGAAGCCATTTCCTAATACGCCGATGATCACAACCATCGAGATGACCTGAGCCATTGCGGCGGCGCTCTGACGGCCATCGAATAATTGTGCGAACAGGAAAAAGAAGACCATCGGGAAGACATAGCTGAAGAACAAGACCGATCGGTCACGCCCCATGAGCCGTAACGTGCTCTTGATTTGCGCCAGGTAGGGTCTCATTATTCGCGCAGGTTCCTTCCGGTCAGCTCGATGAACACGTCTTCCAGCGTTGGGCACTTCAGATGAATATCAATCAAGGTCAAGCCGTACTGATCGATCCACTTCACGATCTCTACGATGGTCGCCGGTGGTGAATCGGTCTGAATGGCGAGCGTCCGCCCATCGTCCCGCGCTGTGCGCTTCTCGTTTCGGAGGCCATCCGGCAGCTCATCCAGCGGCATTGCCTGGTTCGTGGTGACTTCCACGAGCGATTGCCCGAGAACGCGCTGTTGTATCTCTCGCGGCGTGCCTAGCTCGATGATCTTCCCGCCGTCAATGATGGCTACACGATCGCACAGACGTTCGGCTTCTTCTATATAATGCGTCGTAATCAGGATTGAGCGCCGGTTCTCTTTCAGCTCCTGGATGACTCCGTGGATCTCATGGCGCACCTGCGGATCGAGACCGGTTGTAGGCTCATCCAAAAAGAGGAGCGTGGGCTCGTTCACGAGCGCCAGTGCGAGAGCAACACGCTGTTTCTGTCCACCCGAAAGCGACTTATAAAACGCATCCTTCTTTTCCCAAAGTTGCAGGCGTTTTAGGATCCTGTCACGATCGGTTTGCTGCTCATAGAAGGCGGCAAACAAATCCAGCGCCTCATGGACTTTGATTCTGTCGGGCAGGTTTGTCGCCTGCAGGCAAACGCCGATGCGGTTCTTGATCTCCTTGCTTTGCGAAGCGGGATCGAAGCCTAACACTGACACCTGGCCGCTGGTACGCGGCCGCAAGCCTTCGAGGATTTCGATGGTTGTGGTCTTCCCCGCCCCATTTGGCCCGAGCAAACCGAAGACCTCCCCCGTATGGATCTGCAGATCGATTCCCCGGACCGCTTCGACGGCACCATAGAATTTGTGAAGATTTCGGACGAGAATGGCCGGTTCACTCATGCTCAATCCCCTTTGCCGAAATCAGGGACGACTTCACCGCGGACCAGATCTTCGTACGTCTCGCGCCGCCTGGCCGCAATGATCTCCGCGCCGTCGATCAACAGCTCGCAAGGACGTGGGCGCGAGTTGTAGTTCGAGGCAAGGACGAATCCATAAGCACCTGCGGTCAGAATCGCCAGCAGGTCTCCTGAACGCACCTCCGGCAGCTCGCGCCCTCGGGCGAAGAAATCGCCCGTCTCGCAAACCGGCCCTACAATGTCGGCGCGCATGAGAAAACCGCCTTCATTCTGTGTCACCGGGACAATCTCATGATGCGCCTGGTAAAGCGCTGGCCGGATGAGATCGTTCATTGCCCCATCAACGATCACAAAGGTCTTCTGGCCGTTGCGCTTGACTAGCAGCACTCGCGTCAGCAGCAACCCGGCTTCGGCTACAACAGAGCGTCCTGGCTCTAGGATCAGCGCCAAGCCGAGGCCCTCTACTCGTGTCCGCAATTGATCAACAAACGCTTTCACCGTCGCCGCTCGCTCGGAGCGGCGGTACGCGATACCAAGGCCGCCGCCCAGGTCAAGGCTGGAAATCGCAATTCCCCGCGCGTGCAATCGCAAGATGAGCTCAAGTGCTTTGTCCGCCGCTTCGAGCAGAGGCGCGAAATCGAGCAGTTGTGATCCGATGTGACAGCTCACACCTCCAATGACGATCCCGGGGAGTTGAGCCGCGCGTGCGTACATTTCTTCGGCAACTCCAATGTCCACACCAAATTTGTGCTCTTTGAGACCAGTCGAGATATACGGGTGAGTAATCGCATCGACATCCGGATTCACTCGAATCGCTATTACCGCCTGCCGTCGGACTTCAACGGCAATCCGCGAAATGAGTTCGATCTCCGTTTCCGATTCGCAGTTGAAGCTGTGTATGTGGTGTTCCAGAGCGAAGCGGATCTCGGCTTCCGTCTTTCCAATGCCGGAAAAAACGACCGAACGCGGATCACCACCCGCGGCCAGAACGCGATGTAGTTCGCCGCCCGATACGATGTCGAACCCGGCGCCTTCCGTCGCGAGCGCGGCCAGGATGGCGAGATTCGAATTCGCTTTGACCGAATAGCAGATGCGGTGCGGCAGACCCTCCAGCGCGGTTTCGTATGCACGAAACTTATTTATGATCGCCGTCTTGGAATAGATGTAAGCCGGCGTTCCGTACAATTCGGCGATACGAAGGAGTGGCACGTCTTCGCAAAAAAGCGTGCCGTCCCGGTAACTAAATGCATCGCCCGTCATCCGGCGATCAAAGCACTTTGAGTACAATCACTGTCTGATCGTCCGTCAGAGGAGTTGCGCCGCGAAATGTGTCGATATCTTCGAAAATCCTGTTTGCAATCTGCTGAGGCGAAAGTCTGCAATTTGTCGTCACCACTTTTTCCAGCCGCTGGCGGCCGTAGCTTTCGGATTCCGTTTCATCCTCCGCGGGGTCATCTTGCAGCTGATCCTCGACGCCGTCCGAATAGAGAATGAGCAGATCGTTCGGTTCCGCTGCGATTTGAACCTGCTCGTATTGTTGATCCTCGAGAAGGCCGATCGGCATGCCCTCGGCTCGGGAGTCGATGACTCTTCCACCACGGCAGACCATTGGCGGAAGCGTTCCTGCGCTGACGACCGTAAACGTCCGGGTGCGGGCCACCCAGGTAATCAGCGAAAGTGTCGCGTATTGAGCATCGACTCGCCGTTCCAACAACGCCTCGTTAAGAGATCTCATCAGCTCCGAAGGGCTGTGTCGCCTTGGGGCCAGGGTTCGCAGCAACCCTGAAATCAAGGCCCCGTATAACGCAGCCGCCGCTCCCTTTCCGCTCACATCTCCAAACGCAATCAGCGTGTACTCTTCGCCATGATCGAAGAAGTCATAGAGATCGCCGGTGATCTCGCGCGCCGGCCGCGAGTTCACGCCCGCCTCAATACCGATAATGTGTGAGATGACGCGCGGCATCAGCACCGATTGCAGCTTGTAAGCAGCCCGGAGATCCTGCTCCATGCGCTGTTCGCGCTGCGCCAGTTCTTCGTAGAGCCTTGCATTTTCCACAGACGTGGCAATTTGAGGAGCTAGCAACGTGAGCGCGCGCACGTGATCATCCGTGAAAAAGCCCAGGCGCACGCTTTCGAGATCCACTACTCCGATAACACGGTCGTGCAGAACAAGGGGTACGGCCACCTCCGACCTGATATCACTATGCGCAGCAATATAACGCGTATCCTGCGTTACATCAGCAACTCTGATGATCTGCCGTGCCTCCGCCGCCGAGCCGGTAATGCCCTTTCCAAACTCGATGTTTTCGATCGTTGATTTCTCGTCGTAGCGCTGGCTGAACCGGCAGCGAAGCAGCTGCCTCTCCAGATCCACAAGATAAATGCTGAAGGCATCAAAGTTGATCAGGGCCCGTATCGTCACCGCAATCTTGGTCAGCAGCTCATCGATATCGAGAATTGAGCTGAACTCCTGGGACAGGTGAGCGAGAACCCGTAGGGTTCGATTCTGCCCTTGCACCCGGCGGTATAACCGGGCGTTATCAATGGCGGTCCCGACGCGGCTCGCAATTAAGGCCAGTAATGCCTTATCTTGTTCCGAAAACGCGTTGAGGCGCGTGGATTGCAGATCAATGACGCCGACAAGCTTTCCGCGCACTAGCATTGGAACAGCCAGCTCGGCGCGCACGGCATCCAGCGCGTTCAGATAACGAGAATCCGTGCGGACGTCGCCCAGAAGAATTGGCTGGCGTGATTGTGCGGCGGCGCCTGTGATCCCTTCGTCGAGCCGAATAACAAGACTCTTCGCCACTTCATCGCGATGCCCGATCGAATATCGCATGCGCAAAATACGGGCCCGTTCGTTGTAGAGCAGAATCGCGAAGAGCTCAAAGGGGACTACATCTTGGACGATCTCGGCCACATTCGAGAGCAGGCGGTCAAGATCGAGCGTTTCAGCCGTGACCGTGCTCACTTGCAAGAGGAAGTCCAGCAGTTCCACGCGCTCGCGAAAACGAATCTGGGTTTTACGCGCTGTCGCCATCAGTATGTGTCCAGGTGGCCGCCCGGCACTTTCGCTGCCGGTAACGGCTTCGGCTCATCCGCTCCCTCACCACCCTCCAGTTCGCGCAAAATCTGTACACCCGAGCTCGTACCGATCCGATTCGCTCCGGCTTTCACCATGGCGCGAAGCGTCTCCAGAGTACGAATTCCTCCGGCTGCTTTTACCCCAGCCGAGCGCCCCACCACCCGACGCATCAGGCGAACGTCTTCTATCGTTGCGCCGGCCGTTGCAAACCCGGTTGACGTTTTTACGAAGTCTGCGCCAGCTTTCACAGCAAGGCGGCAGGAAGTCGCCTTTTCCTCTTCACTGAGCAAACAGGTCTCGAGGATTATCTTAAGGATCGCACCGCGCGAGTGCGATAGTTGGGCAAGCTGCCGTGCTTCGCTCTCGACGGCTTCGAAGTGACTGGACCGCAAGGCGCCAATGTTTTGTACCATGTCCAGTTCTGTCGCGCCTTGCTGCAACGCGAGTTCCGCTTCGGCCAGTTTTGTTGCGGACTCGCTAGCGCCTAGAGGAAAACCGACCGTCGTGCAAACTCTGACACTCGACCCCTCCAAGGCTGCGGCTGCAAAACGGACCCAGTACGGATTGATGCACACGGATGCAAATCCATAATGGTGCGCCTCGGCGCAGGCGCGCGCGATGTCCTCCTGTGAAGCGTCCGGCTTCAGGACGGTGTGGTCAATCAGCAGCGCAACAGCTTTCGGGTTCTTAAGGGTCTCGTCAACGCTCATTTCTCGAGGAGTCGGGAGGGGAGATTTGTACCCGGGACGCGTCAAGGATAACACGCGCGGCCAACGATAACCGCCAAATGTCACGTTGCAAGCGCGCGGTCTAAATCGCTTTGCAGATCCTCCAGTTCTTCCACTCCGACAGAGAGGCGGATGAGACTGTCCGAGATGCCGGCAAGACGGCGCTGCTCCGCTGGGACCGAGGCGTGAGTCATGATGGCTGGATGTTCAATCAGGCTTTCAACGCCGCCGAGACTCTCCGCCAGCGCAAAAACCTGGCATCGTTCCAGTACCGCACGCGCATAGGCAAGGTCGCCTTTCAAAATGACCGCGATCATTCCGCCAAATGCCTCCATCTGGCGCGCCGCCAGCCCATGCTGCGGATGTGAGCCAAGACCGGGATAAATCACTCGCTTCACCGCCGGATGCCCGGAAAGCCATTCCGCGAGAGCCTGAGCATTGCTGCAATGCCGTGCCATTCGCAGGTGAAGTGTCTTCAGTCCGCGCAGTGCAAGAAACGAATCGAATGGACTCGCGATCGCGCCAACCGCGTTCTGCAGGAAAGCCAGGCGCTCGCCGAGTTCCGGATTGGAAACGACGACTACCCCGCCCACAATGTCGGAGTGACCGTTCAGGTATTTCGTCGCCGAATGCACTACGATGTCGAAGCCGGATCCGAGAGGACGCTGCAGATACGGACTGGCGAACGTATTATCGGCAACCGAGAGCGCGCCGTGCTCCTTCGCGATGTCCGCCGCGGCTTGCAGATCGACGATCTTGAGCAGTGGATTAGATGGCGTTTCGACCCAGATCATCCGGGTACTCGGACGCAGAGCGCGCGCCAGCGATTCTGGTTCGGACATGTCGATAAAGCCGAACTCGAGTCCGGCAGACCTCTTTCGGACGCGCTCGAACAGCCGGTACGTTCCGCCATAAAGATCGTCGCTGGCAATCACGTGATCGCCAGCATCCAATAGGTCCAAAATCGTCGCCATGGCGGCCAGGCCCGACGCAAAAGCGAATCCGCGCACACCGCCTTCCAGATCTGCCACGCAACGCTCGTAAGCAAAGCGAGTCGGGTTCTGGGAACGCGAATATTCGAAACCCTTGTGGACCCCCGGGCTCTCCTGCACATAGGTCGAGGTCGCATAAATGGGCGTCATGATGGCGCCAGTAGAAGGGTCCGGCTCCTGGCCCGCATGAATGGCCCGTGTCCCGAACCGATATCGATTGTTCATCTTAGTGAGTCTTCCGCCGTAGATGATTTAACAGATCGGATCGCGTAATCAACCCCGCGAATGCGTCCCCATCCGTCACCAAGGCAACCAGTCCGCGATCGAAAATACCGTATACGGAATCGATCGAGGCGGATGCCGGAATCGTTTCCAGCCGGCTCGTCATCGCATCACGGACCGGCGCATGGAAGCGGCTCGCATCTTCGTGAACCGCCCGAAGCAAGTCCGATTCGTCCAGCACCCCGACACAACGGTTCTGCTGCATCACAGGTACCTGCGAAATATCGGCCATCCGCATTCGTTGAAAGGCGGTCAGCAGCGTATCGTCCGGCTTCACCGTGATCACGCCGCCTTCCTCGTAGCGCCGCGTGATCAACTCGCGAAGGGTGCCTGTAGGCGATCGTTCGAGATAGCCCTGGTCGAGCATCCAGTAATCGTTGTACATCTTCGACAGATATTTCGATCCCGTATCGCACACAAGCGTGACTACGCGTTTCGCCTCCGTCTGCTCGCGGCAATACCGTAGCGCAGCCGCCAGCAGCGTACCGGATGACGGTCCCGCGAAGATGCCGGTGCGCTTCAACAAGTCTCGTGCCGTCAAGAAACTCTCGGAATCGCTGATCCTGTAGGCTCGCCGCACGCGGGAGAGGTCCGCAATGGCCGGCACGCAACTGTTACCGATACCTTCGACAGCATAGGAGCCCGATTCGACCTGCCTACCCGTGTGCACATACTCAGCTAACGACGATCCGATAGGATCTGCCAGCACCATTTCGACATCGGGCGAAACTCTCGCAAAGAACCGGCTCAGTCCTGTCATCGTTCCTCCAGAGCCCACGCCGCAAACGACTGTATCCACCTTGTGATCCATTTGATGCCAGATCTCCGGCCCGGTGGTTACTTCATGCGCCAGCGGATTTGCTGGATTCGCGAACTGATTAATGTGGTAGGCGTCAGGCGTCGTCTGAGCAATACGCGCCGCCATGTCCTGATAATGGTCGGGGCTACCGGGACCAACGTCGGAGCGTGTCAGCCGGATATCAGCACCCAGCGCCCGGGCGTGAGCAATCTTCTCCGGCGACATCTTATCGGGAATTACAAGGATCAGCCGATATCCTTTTATAGCCGCTACCAGGGCGAGACCGATTCCCGTGTTCCCGGCTGTCGCTTCGACGATGGTGGCACCTTCCCTGAGTGCGCCCTCCCGTTCGGCCGCCTCGATCATGGCGACCGCCATGCGGTCCTTGATGGACCCGCCCGGGTTTTGCGACTCGAGCTTCAGATACAACTCGCAGACCCCGGTATCGAATCCGGTCAATCGAACGAGCGGCGTGTTGCCGATGAGGTTCAGTGTAGAGGGAGGCGTATTGTGAGCGTCCATGAACTTCCAGCCACTTCGTTGATGTTATCCAGAACAGCAGGTTGGGGGGGGAACACTTCAACCCCGTTACTGCCGGGGCGTGATGTCCGTGACCGGGAGATCCCAATGAGCCAATAAAATTTCGAACCGTCGCTGCTCCTCCCGCTTATATGTCTCCTGGTCGGGCCAGAGCTGCTTGATGAAACGCTCTTCGTCGGGATTAGGCGTTGTCGCAGCTGTCGAATCCTTGAACCGGATCGTGACACGGTAATCCCATCGCGCATCTTCGGTCATGTGATTAGCGGGCGTGTCAATCTTCACTGAGACGATACGGCCACTTTTGGCAACCTTTTTAAGCAACGGGTAATGGTTCTTTAGAAAGAGCTGCAGGAATTCCTGCTGGCGTCCCCATTGCAGCTTGTAGTAATACTCGACCGTGTAGGGCTGGCCGGCGGCGCCCTGTGGCGGCGCGCCCTGCGGGAAGATAGGCCGCGCAAGTAGGAAGAATGTCAAAGCAAGCAATGCACGTCTCATAAAGCCTCGCGAGCGAAGGTGAATTGGATTGTAGCGAATCCGGCTATCAGAAGTTGCTGTCTGGCGCAATCCGAGTGATACGGTAATTCTCTGTGGCAAGTCATCGCGCTCAGCGGCGGGTCGCACGCGCCCTCCGGGCAGGCGGCCCTGAGGTGATTGAGGTCGGACCAGAAGACGTGGGTCCTTTAGCTCGGGGCGAAGCGCTCGTTGAGGTCGAGGCCGCCGGGCTCAACCATGCCGAAACATTGATTCGTTCCGGAAATTATGCGGTTCGCTTGCCGTTTCCCTATGCGCTCGGCGGGGAAGGCTCAGGTACTGTTGTCGCTACCGGGCCGGACGCAAGTGTTTCCATCGGCGCTCGGGTTTGTTGGGGAGCGGTCCCGGGGTCATGTGCAACTCTTCTCAAGGCAGACGCTTCCATGCTTGTGCCGCTTCCCGATGACCTCAGCTTCGAAGATGGAGCATGCCTTCCCGTTGCGGGGCTCACCGCCGGTGGTCTCGCCCGTGTCTGGCCATTGAAAGGACGTGCTGCCGTGGTCTGGGGTGCTGCCGGCGCAGTAGGTCGAATGCTCGTCGCGATGCTCGCGGAAGCGGGAGTAGACGTTATCGGTATTGCCAGCGGTAAGCGCGTGAAAATCATTCGCGCTGCAGGAGCCAATTGCGCCATTGATCGGACGACCGAGGACATACCGGATGCAGTTCGCTCACATACCTCTGGGCTCGGCGCAGGCGCCGTGTTTGACCCTATGGGAGCTGAGACCTTCGAAACCAGCTTGCGGTTGCTCGCATCGCGCGGCTGCCTGATCAGCTACGGTGAGTTATCCGGCACTGTGCCAGCCATCAACCTCCACCAGCTATTTTCGGGATCTGTATTTGTTACGAAGTACAACGGTATGCATTGGGTCGAAGGCGTGCATGAATTCCCGCGACTCATTTTGGATGCCCTGAAATTGGCCGTAAGAAAACCTGTCGTCATCAGCGACGTTGCCGACCGCTTTCCTCTCGACCGCGTCAGAGACGCTTACCGGGCGCTGGAGTCCGGTTCTCGCGGGAAAGTACTCGTGCTTCCGAACTCGTGATCGGCGAGGCGCTTAGGTTTTCTTATTCTTTACCGGCCCTACAACACCCCACACGTGTCCGAACGGATCACGCAGCTTGCCTGACCGGCCATAAAACTCGTCATTCAGTGGACGGATTACCTCAGCGCCTGCTGCGCGGGCCCGCTCGAACCATGTATCGGCGTCATCCACAGAGAGTGAGACGCTACACGTCGTTCCTCCCAAAGACTTGGGACTTCGCACTCCGGTAACAGCTTCGGGGAATTCATCAGACAGCATGACGTCACTGCCGTTCACACTAAGAGTGGCATGCCCCAGCTTGCCTTCGTAGGGATACGTCTCGGTCACATCCGCACCAAACGCGCGCCGGTAAAAATCCAGGGCCGCGTTGCCGTCGTCCACCATAAGATATACGCTTACTGGCGAATATTTCTTCGCGTTTTCAGACATCTACTTGCTCCTTTGCTGGGCTGATAATTCCGCCTGGAAGGCCTGCTCACGGTCGGAGACATAAGCCCGATAGCCTTCGGGATCGACAAACGGGTTGCGGGCTCCGGCTCGAAGCCGCTTCAGTTTTTCATCCATATCGTAATAAACGCCGTGCGCTCCCAGGAAAACGTCACAGGGCAAACTTTTGAGAACGCGAAATGTCTTCTCATAGTCGGCTGAGATCCCGGGATACTTCGTATTCCCTACCAGCTTGTAGCCGGGATTGACGTTCGGGCTTCCGACGATCACGACGTGGTACAGGCGCCCGCCGTCCGTGACATCCGCAGTCCACGTCGTGCAGCCTTTCGTATGTCCCGGCGTAAGGTGTGCTGTGAGCGTCATCCCGCCCAGACGAACCTGATCGTCGTCGTGCAAGACGCGATCCACTTTCACCGAGGGCCAGTGCTGGGCATACTGAAAATCGCCGGCTCCTCCGGCTTCGATCTCCGCAACATCGGCATCCATCACCATCAACCTGGCTCCCGTCAGCCGCTTGGCCAGTGCACATCCGGCGGCATGATCGTCATGCGCGTGACTGATCAGAATGATTCTGATATCTGAGAAGCGAAAGCCCATTTTCTCGACGCTGGCACGTATCAGAGGTACCGATTGTTCATAGTCGGGATTGATCAGGATGCTGCCTTCGGGCGTGGTGATCAGGAACGAAGCCAAATAGTTCGTGCCCACGTAGTAAATATTGGAAATGACGTGATAGGGCCTAATTGGCTGGTTCCATTTCTGGGCAAAGTTGCCAAGCAGAGTACCGCAGCAGACAAGGAGCGCGGAAAGGGAGAGAAGGCGCATACACGCCAGTATCTCCCGGAGAGGCGAATGGCGGAAGATATCTCGAGCAGTATGGGAAGATAACAAAAAATTCGGCTTCGCTGTCGATTCTAAAGCGCGCCGTTCGTACTGACAATAGGGCTGGCGCGACCATGAAAGAACGATGGACGGGAGCGGCGGAGTCCGGAAAGGATCAAAGGACCAAGCAACATGAGTGGAGTGCGAGTACTGGCGGGCACGCGCAAAGGCGCGTTCATTCTTACGTCGGATGCGAAGCGGCAAAAGTGGGGCGTCAGTGGTCCCCACTTTGCTGGATGGGAGATCTACCATCTGAAAGGATCGCCAGCCGACCCGAACCGTATATACGCATCTCAATCCAGCGGCTGGTTCGGGCAACAAATTCAGCGCTCCAACGACGGTGGCAAGACGTGGGAGGCAACCGGCAACAAGTTTGAATATGACGGCGTGCCCGGCACTCACCAGTGGTATGACGGCACGCCGCATCCGTGGGAGTTTAAGCGAGTCTGGCATCTCGAACCTTCGCTGGCGGATCCGGACACTGTTTACGCTGGCATCGAGGACGCCGCTCTGTTCCGCTCCGGCGATGGCGGAAAGACGTGGCAGGAGCTTTCGGGACTCCGCGGCCACGGCTCCGGACCTCGCTGGCAACCCGGCGCCGGCGGAATGTGCCTGCACTCGATTCTTCTCGACCCGAGCGACCCGGAACGAATGTTCATTGCCATTTCGGCAGCGGGCGCCTTCCGTAGTAAAGACGCGGGCAAGACCTGGCAGCCGATCAACCGCGGCCTGCACTCGCAATACATACCCGATCCAAACGCCGAAGTGGGACATTGTGTTCACCGTATCGCCATGCATCGCTCGCGGCCGGATGTCCTGTTCATGCAGAAGCACTGGGACGTAATGCGAAGCGACGATGGCGGCGATTCCTGGAGCGAAGTGAGCGGTAATTTGCCCACCGATTTCGGATTTCCCATCGATGTGCACGCCCACGAGCCGAACACGGTTTATGTCGTCCCGATCAAGAGCGATTCCGAACACTATCCTCCGGACGGCAAGCTCCGTGTCTACCGTAGCCGGACGGGCGGGAACGAGTGGGAGCCGCTCACTAAGGGCTTGCCGCAAAGCGACTGTTATGTAAATGTCTTGCGCGACGCGATGGCTGTCGATTCGCTCGATTCATGCGGCATCTACTTCGGCACGACCGGCGGGCAGGTCTACGCATCAGCCGATTCGGGCGATACGTGGGCTCCCATCGTTCGGGATCTCCCGGCAGTCCTTTCCGTCGAGGTCCAGACGCTCCAATGATCCGAGTCATGCTTCCCGCGCACCTGAGAACGCTCGCCCAGGTTCGCGGTGAGGTGCAACTCGAAATCGAGGGACGAGTCACGCAGCGATCGATCCTGGACGCGCTCGAGTCCGCTTATCCTGTGCTGCGCGGCGCAATCCGCGATCACACTACGCAGAAGCGGCGGCCCTTCGTCCGGTTTTTCGCCTGCGAGCAGGATCTCTCTCATGATTCGCCGGATACTGAACTCCCGGATGCGGTGGCGAGGGGTACTGAGCCATTTCTTGTGATCGGCGCGATAGCAGGCGGCTAAGCCTGAGGCATCGCGCAGGGTTGCGCCGACTGAGGCGCTACTCGTATCGCAACGCTACCATCGGATCAATTCGTAGCGCGCGGATCACTGGCGGAAACGTGGCGGCCAAGGCCACAAGCAACAGGGTTGCAAATACCGTTATGAGGGAGACGGGATCATGGGGGCTCAGTTCCGGAACCAGGAACATCGCGAGCGGCACGGCTGCAAAATAGCCAAGCACTCCTCCAATGCCGAGTCCAGCGCCGACTAGCAGAAGGCTGCCCCGGCACACCATGCATCCGACAGTTCCAGGTTTTGCACCTAGGGCCACGCGAATCCCGATCTCGCGGATCCGCCGGCTGACCGAGTACATCAGCAGGCCATAGAGGCCAACCGCGGCAAGCAATAAGCCAAGCACGCCCATGCTTCCCAGCAGTACAGCGCCAGCGCGGCTGGGCAGCAGGGCTAATCCAAGAGTGCGACTCATCGGCTTTACGTCGATGGCGGCCGTGGCATCAATGGCTCCCAGCGCTTTGTTTACCTCCGTGAGAATGCTCCCCGGTTGCGGCGTTCTCAGCAGGAAATTCAAATTCACGGCTGCCCGGGAAGACTGCGCATCCGACCAAAAGACTGCCGGCAAGTCTCTTTCACCGAGTGAAAAATATTTGCTATTTTTCACCACGCCCACAATTGCTGCGGGCGGGTCGTCGTGAAAGCGCAGCCTGTGGCCGACAGGGTTCTGCTCGCCGAAAAGTCTGCGTGCCATACTCTGGTTCAAAATCAAAACCCGCGGAGCGCCGTTGCGATCGGCCGCGAGAAATTCGCGGCCTGCTAGCAAGGGAATGCCCATGGTCTTGAAATAGTCGGGGCCGATCCAGTTGCCCGTATAGAACAGCTGCTGTGCCTGGCTTTTGGAGTCCACGAATACGTCGCCTCCAAACTTGACGTTGTCGTTCAAAGGCACAATAGCGGCAGTAGCGGCACTCTCAACACCAGGCAAGCGCCGGAGCCGCTCTATTGCTTGGCGGGACACGTTCTCGATCTTATTTCTCGCTTCCGCCGAATCTTCCGATGAATATCTTTCTGGAACCAATCGCATGTAGGCCCAAACAGAATGGTGAATATCGAATCCTGGACTCAAAGAATTCGAAAGCGACAGATTACGCAAGAATAAAAATCCAGTCAACAAGAGCACAACCGAGACCATTAGCTGAGCTATCACCAAGACACGTCGGAAGCCCAGGCGCGCGGACACGCTTCGTTCGCCTAGTTTTAATGCCGTCTGGACGTCCCCTTTTGTCGCTTTCAGTGCCGGCATTAAGCCACACACGAGCGCGCTGACCATCGCGAGTCCGATCGCGTAAAACAACAATCGCCAGTCCGGCTGAATTTGTAAACGTACCGGCACGGGCAATGGCAGACGAATTCTATTAGCGATTGCGGCCATGGCAAGGTTCAACAAAAGCCCTGCAACGGTTCCCAACATAGCCAGCAGGAGGCTTTCAGCCAGGAGTTGCCGTACGATCCGCCCTCGGCTTGCCCCGATCGACTGGCGAATCGCGAGCTCATGTTGCCGGCTCGCAGCGCGCGCAAGCAGCAAGCTCGCAACGTTGGCGCAGGCAATTAGCAAGACGAGTCCAACGACTGTCATCAGCATTCCAAAGAATGCGGCTATGGGCATTCCCGACAGAAGCTTTAATCGCTCTAGTCCGGCTACGCCTCTCATTTCGGTGTTATTCGACCACTTGTATTCTGCGCGCGGAAATACCTTGTCCAGTTGTCTGCATAACGCGAGCAGGCGTGGATATACGGCTTGCCGCGTCGTACTGCTGGGCAGCCGCGCGTAGAGCATAATGGTCGTCTCATTGCCGGCACTTGTCGGGTCGATCGTCAGATAGAGATCCGGCGAAAACCCGAACCCGATCAGCGTTCGGTGATCGGGCGGCAAAATGCCAACCACCGTGTAAAGTAAGCCATCGAATATAAGGCCGCGGCCCAAGATATTTGGATCGCCGCCGATACGCCCTCTCCAAAAGGCATCGCTAAGCACGGCTTCCCGCTGATCACCCGCATGGATCGGCCTACCCAGCGCGACCGGCACTCCGAGGACATCGAAAAAATTATCTGTCACCCGGGTGCCCCAGACGCGATAAGTATGCTCGCCATGGCGCCAGTTGGTTTCCGTTTCGGGATTCAAGCCCGCTAGCCCTTCAAAAAGATGGGCATCGTTAAGAAACCGGTATTGTGCCGGAGCGGCATTGCTGCCTCCGCCCAAGATGATATAGGCGAGACTTTGCGGATCGCGCACGGATGGCCGGCTGAACAGAAACTCCATGGTCAAGCTGAAGATGGCAAGGTTTGCCCCGATTCCCAATGCGAGTGAAAGGGTGGCGGCAGCGACGAATGCCGGATTTCTTCGAAGGGCTCGCCCTGCGTATCTCAGATCTGCCAGCAGATCTTCAAGTAAAAGGAACTGCCATGCACTCCGGCTATCTTCGAAAATGCGGTTTTGGCGTCCAAATTCCTGACGTGCCTGCGCCCTCGCATCCCTTTCAGGAAGCCCGCCCTGCACAAGCTCTTCTACGCGCGTCTCCAGATGAAAGCGGATCTCTTCTTCAAGCTCTGAATCGAATCTCCTGCGCCTCCCTAAATAACCCAATCGGCGAATCAGTTCTTTCCACGCTCGCATACTGGCCTCAAGCAGTATCCATTACCTGGAAGATTGCGTTCACAAGGCTCTGGAATTGCTTCTGTTCATGGCGAAGAACGGCTCGACCTTCCGGTGTGAGTTGATAGAAACGGGCCCTACGGTTGTTCTCTGAAATTCCCCACTTCGCAATAAGCCAGCCCTTGACCAACATCCGGTTCAAAGCTGGATAGAGAGACCCTTCCTCTACCGTCAGCACGTCGCTCGAGGATTCTTTGATTCGCCGCGCGATCGCGTAGCCGTGCATTGGTCCGCGCAGCAAGGTACGGAGGATCAGCATGTAGAGAGTGCCGGGCAGCAATTCCAACGGTTCAGCGCCCATATCTTCTTCCCTAGTCTACACTATATATAGTCTGGACTAGGGTGAATTGCGTGGCAACAAAACCGAAAGCTGATTGCTGAAAGCTCTTTCCCTACATCACTGCATCCAGCTCGCGCCACGCTTTTCCTTGCGATTCGGCGACAGCGGCGTATGTGATCTCACCCTGGTAAGTGTTGACACCTTCCCGAATTGCGTCGCTATCTTCGCAGGCTCCCTCGAGGCCCTTACCCGCAAGAGCGAGCACGTAGGGTACAGTAGCGTTGGTCAGGCCGAATGTCGAGGTATGCGGAACGGCGGCAGGCATGTTCGACACGCAATAATGCAAGACATCATCGACGTAGTAAACCGGATCGGTATGCGTCGTGGGGTGGGCAGTTTCCACGCAGCCGCCCTGGTCAATGGCCACGTCGACAATCACCGAACCCGGCCTCATGGCGGAAATCATGTCGCGGCGCACCAGCTTCGGAGCTGCGGCGCCCGGAATGAGCACGGCGCCAATAACCAGGTCGGCCTGGCGAACAGCCGCGCGAATCGTGTAGGTATTCGAGGCGAGCGTACGGATGCCGTTCGAATAAATATCGTCAAGCTCGCGCAGGCGGTTGAGATTGCGATCAATGATGGTGACATTGGCGCCGAGGCCGCAAGCAATCTTCGCCGCATTGTGCCCGACGATCCCGCCGCCGATCACAACCACATTCGCCGGAGCAACACCCGGGATCCCGCCGAGCAGGATTCCCCGGCCGCCGTTCGGACGTTCGAGATATTGAGCGCCAACCTGCACGGCCATGCGTCCGGCGACCTCGCTCATGGGCGTAAGCAAGGGCAGCGAATTGTCGCGCTCGCGAATCGTCTCGTAAGCAACCGAATTCACCCGCGCCCTCAGCAGCGCATCGGTTAATTCGGGAAGCGGCGCCAGGTGCAGATATGTGAACAGGATCAAACCGGGGCGGAAGAACGGGTACTCCGAAACCTGTGGCTCTTTCACTTTTACGATGAGATCGGACTTGCTCCAAACCTCCGCGGCATGATCGACAATGATCGCGCCGGCTTCTCCGTATTCCGCGTCTGGAATGGAACTGCCAACACCTGCATGCGTTTCGACGAGCACTTCATGCCCATGCTCCCGCAGGGCGGTGATCATGCTGGGAACACAACCGACACGGGTTTCGTGATCCTTTATTTCTTTCGGAACGCCAATGACCACGTGGGCCTCCTTTGTTCCTATTCTGGCGTGCTTACTTCGGTGGAGCTGAGGGAGTAGGGGCAGCCTCTTGGGCAGACGGCGAAGAGGAGCCAGCCGAGGAGGATCCGGCCGAAGCGGGAGTGGGTGGAGACGCTGCATGGGATGGCGCGAGCGAGCTATCGTGCTTCGGCCCGAGACCCAATCCGATTAGGGTAAGCGAGTTGATCTTTCCATCGTCATCCAGTTTCTGGTCCGCCTGGAAGCGCTTCAGAGCGTCAACTGAATCGTCGTTCCACTGCCCGTTCGCTTCGCCTTTGAAATAGCCTCGATCGGCCAGCGCTTTTTGTATTTCACTGTAGCGGCTGGAATCGGGATGCAGTTGATAGCTGGGCGCGGGGGCGTGCCTGGTGCGCCGGCTGCGAGCCGCCCGAGCAGATTTCGGCGTCTTTCCGGACGAGGACTTCTTGGTCGAACTTGCGGCAGGCTTAGTTTGCGGCGGCTTCTGATCCGCCGGTTCGGCACGAAGGAGCGTGCTACCGAAGATGAGCAGCGGCAGGCTGAAGAGCCATCTCATGCCCAAAACAAAAGGTTAGCATTACGTTATGCGCGCGGATCCATGGCGGGTACCGCATCTTTCGCGCGAACCGGCAGTTTCCGATTCATTCAAAATCAGGCAAAGAAAAAGGAGATTGAAATGAGATGGTTTATACCGGTATTGTTTCTCGCCTCTGCTCTACAGGCGACCGCTGATAACGTCACATGCTCCTCGGGCGGCATCAGCATCATCGATGCCAAGTCCTGCACTGCGGGACCTATAACGTCGGTTCTGTTCCGGAACCCGCCAAACGTGGCTGAGAACAGTTTCGCCCTGGCCTTTGCCGCGGAAGCGAATTTCGATCCGACTGTCCCCGGAACGGGTGGAATAAGCTCCGCGAGTGCTTCGTTCGACGATCTCTTCGCCATCCCGACCTCGCCGGCATCCGACGTCTTCAAAATTGCGATTCTCATTCAAACCGACAGCGAAATGAATCTCTCCTCAGTCAGTCCGTTTGCTGAAGTCAAAGTTGGCCCTGGCGCGGCGGGAAATCCGCCGCTGGACTTCAACAGCCTCGATCAGCTCGGCAATTGTCATCGGCTGGCGTGCTCATTTGAGGTCGCGGTTCCCGCGTTCGGATTGACGGTCATTGACCTTGCCGGCAGCGCATCCCTCAAAAAGGATACGGTCGCTACCGGGGGGTTTGCATTCAGCTTTAGCAGTGTCAACGTGTTGCGGTTCGCCTCGGACGGCGTAACGCCCGATCCATTTACGCCGGAGCCGGCGACCGGAGGAGCGACAGCCGGCGTGCTCATCGCGATTGTCGCAGCATATTCTCGCCGGCGCCGCCGGACTGTGGCATACTCTTAAGTTCGATGATGTTTTACGCGGACCTCTTCCATTCGTTTCGATTTTGGTTTAGGCCACAATCGTGCCGAGGGGCGTCCGCCTAGAGTCAATTTAGCGGAAAGGGTTTTAGAAGGAGGCCCGCTCGGAAACGAGTGGGCCTTTATCTTTTTGGAAACCTACTTGTGAGGGGCAGATGATCATATCGATGAAATTGCACGCAACGAGAGACGAGATTGACGCGGTTTGCGAGCGTATACGCGAGTTCGGATACAAGGTGCACTCGATTGAGGGTGAAGAGCGCGTCGTCATCGGAGTCGTGGGCGTTGGCGACGTGACGGCCTGTCTCGAATCGCTCGAAGCGATGCCGCAGGTGGAGAAGGCTGTCCGCATTTCTGCACCCTATAAGTTTGTGAGCCGTGAGTTCCGCCCGTTCAAGTCGCAGATACGGGCTAATGGCACAGATGTGGGGGGCGATGAGTTCATCGTCATGGCGGGCCCCTGCTCCGTCGAGAACGAGAAGCAGATCCTCGAAACGGCGCACTTCGTGGCAAAGCATGGCGCCAGGTTTCTCCGCGGCGGAGCGTTCAAACCGCGCACCTCGCCTTACGATTTTCAAGGCATGGAGCTTGACGGTCTCAAACTGCTCGATACGGCGAAGCGCGAAACCGGGCTCGGCATCATTACGGAGGTGATGAGCGACCGCGACGTCGAGATGGTTGCGGAGTACGCTGATATTTTACAGATCGGCGCGCGGAACATGCAGAACTTCGCGCTATTGAAGCAGCTTGGCAAAGCGAATCGCCCTGTGATGCTGAAGCGCGGTTTGAGTTCCACTATCAAGGAGTTGCTAATGTCCGCGGAATATGTGGTGGCTCACGGGAACCCGAACGTAATTCTTTGCGAGCGCGGTATCCGCACATTCGAGACGGCAACACGCAACACGTGCGATATAACGGCCGTCTCCGTGTTAAATGAACTGTCTCATCTGCCCGTGATTCTGGACCCGAGTCACGCCACGGGAAAGCGCAGCCTGGTTCCCTCGCTGTGCCGGGCGGGTGTGGCAATCGGGGCGGACGGCTTGATTGTTGAAGTTCATCCCCATCCCGAGAAAGCGATGAGCGACGGCGCGCAGTCGCTCACGTTTGATCAGTTCGCGGCCACCATGCGTGAACTGGCGCCGTATATCGAGCTTTGGAAAGGGGCCCGCGCGCAAGAGATGGCGCACGCCTAGATGCCCGCTCGCTTGCGCTTGCCGCCCTGGCTGTTCCTGCTCGCGCTGGCGGTCGGAGTGGCCGCTCTTTTGTTTTCGATCGATTTCTACCGGCACCGCATCGTGCGGTCAAACGCCGATTTGGTTCGGTTACTGCCACCCGGCGATTCGACCATCTTCTTTGCGAACTTCGCCGTGCTGCGGCGGGCCGGAATGTTGCGTCTGCTTGCGGGTGCAAAACCGGCCGAGGAGAAGGATTACGCCGAGTTCGTACGCCAGACGGGCTTCGATTACACGAAAGATGTCGACGCGCTGGCGGGGGCAGTAGGCCGGAACGGGTTGTTCTTTGTCGCCCGTGGCCGGTTTGATTGGGACAGCTTGCAGCGATATGTCAGGAACTGTGGCGGGTCATGCAGTGGCGACGAATTCTGCAGCATCCAGACCAGTAATCCTGAGCGTTGGGCCTCCTTGGTTGCCATCCAACCCGGCGTGATCGGACTCGCCGTTGCAGGAAATGGCTCGAGCGCGCGATCGCTCCGTCCGTCTGGGCGGCGGAATAACCAGTCTGATGTCTCCGAGCCCGTCTGGATGCACGCTTCACGAGAGTTGCTGAAGAACCCGGTCGAGATGCCGCTTCCGCTCCGCATTTTCGCGATCACTCTCCAATCCGCCGAGTCGGTGGTCATCTCATTGGGAGCGGCGGAACAAAGCGGCCAGGCAGCCTTCGAAATTCGCTTGGATGCGCTCTGCCCAAACCGCGTGACGGCCGATACGATTCGGAATCAGCTGGAGCTTCAGACCAAATTGCTCAGATTGGAGCTGACCCGTGAGCGCCAGAAGCCAAGCCCGGCGGATCTGACAGGCCTGCTGACCTCAGGTTCGTTCCAGGTTGTGGACCAGCGGGTAGTCGGGAGATGGCCCGTCCGGAATGAGTTGCTGAGAACGTTGCAATAAATTGGAGCTCTTGCAACCGGCCTGCCAAGTTAACCTGGAAGTAACTTTAGATGTCCACAAGTGTTCTGGACCCGCCGCAGGTCGAGGAGCTATACCGCAGCCTGGAGGCGAAGGTGCGGGTACTCCGTCCGAAGGAGGATCTGACCGCGCTGGATCGCGCATATCGTTTTGCGGCTGAGCACCACAAATTCCAGAAACGCAAGTCCGGCGAACCGTACATTACTCATCCCCTGGCCGTTGCTCACATTCTCGCCGACATGCAGATGGATCTCGTGTGTCTCGAGACCGGACTGCTGCACGACGTTATAGAAGATACTTCGGCAGGCGTGGACCAGATCAAAGAACTATTCGGCGAAGACGTAGCGCGCTGCGTGGATGGAGTCACCAAGCTGAGCAAGATCAGCTTCGCTAACCGCGCCGACCGCCAAGCGGAAAGCCTGCGCAAAATGCTGCTGGCCATGACCAGCGACATTCGCGTTGTGATCGTCAAGCTTGCGGACCGCCTCCATAATATGCGGACGCTTGGATCCCTTTCCCCTGAACGGCAGGAAGCCATAGCGCAAGAAACGATCGATATCTACGCGCCCATTGCGCACCGGTTGGGGATGGGAAAGATTCGCGGGGAGTTGGAAGACCTGTCCTTCCAGGTTCTGCACCGCGAAGAGGCCGCCGATTTGATGCGCGAGATCGAATCGAAGCGGCATGAAAATGAGAACTGGTTGCGGCAGGTGCAAACCACGATCGAGCAGAAGCTCGCGCGCGAGGGCATCCCCGCTCGCGTCGAGGGCCGCGTAAAACGCGCCTATTCCGTTTATCTGAAGTTAAAACGGCAGAGGATCACGCTCGATCAGGTCTATGACATTCTCGCCGTGCGCATCATAACGGATTCGGTCAAGAACTGTTATGCCGCTCTCGGTGTGATCCACAACGAGTGGCATCCCATTCCGGGGCGCATCAAAGATTTCATCGCGATGCCGCGGCCCAATTTGTATCAGTCCCTGCACACTTCTGTGATCGGCCCGGGCGGCATTACCTTCGAGATTCAAATCCGGACGGAGGAGATGCACCGGATCGCCGAGGAAGGCATCGCTGCGCACTGGAAGTATAAGGAAGGCAGCAAAGGCCCGGGCACCGACGACCAGCAGATCGCATGGCTGCGCCAGCTTGTCGAGTGGCAACGCGATATGAGCGATTCGGGCGAGTTTCTCTCCGGCGTAAAGATGGATCTCTACGCCGAAGAAGTATACGCGTTCACGCCGAAGGGGAGAGTGATCGTTCTTCCTCGCGACGCAACGCCCATTGATTTCGCTTATGCGATTCATAGCGACGTCGGAAACACGTGTACAGGCGCTCGCATAAACGGAATCATCAAGCCGCTCAAGTCAACTCTGCGCAATGGCGACGTGGTGGAGATCCTGACACAACCCGGCCACCAGCCCAGCCGGGACTGGCTGTCGGTGGTCAAGACATCGCGGGCGCGCAATAAGATCCGCCATGTGATCAACGCGGTCGAGAGGGCCAAGGCGGTGGAGATCGGCCAGAAATCGCTTGAAAAGGAAGCGCGGCGGATGGGCGTAAGCCTCGGCAGGATCTCCGGTGAAGACCTTGCAAATGTAGCCTCCGAATACGGCGTCAGCAAAACGGAGGATCTGTACGCAGCGCTCGGCTTCGGACGGTTCTCGGCGAGACAGGTATTGCAGAAGGTAGCGCCGGAGAACGGACTCCCTGAAACGCTGCCCCCGGCCCCCCATTTTCCGGAGCCGAAGCCGGCTGGAGCCGTAGCTGACGGGGACCTGACGATTCATGTCAGCGGGGCCAACGACGTTCTGGTGTACCGCGCAAAATGCTGTAATCCGGTTCGAGGCGAGCAGATCGTCGGTTACATCACGCGCGGTAAAGGTGTCGCCGTGCATTCTGCGCAGTGTCCGAATGTCCAGAAACTCTTGTATGAGCCTGAGCGCAAGATCGGAGTGGAGTGGGCGCGCACGACTACCAGCGAACCGTTGCCTGTCAAAGTCGTTATCTACACAGACGACAGGCCCGGCATCCTGCACCAGCTGACTTCCATACTAAGCGAGGAAAAAAGCAACATCCGAACGCTCGAAGCACGGGGCGACGAGAAGCGGACGGACGAAAGCGCCGTGATCGATATTACGATAGATGTGCGCGACAAGAAGCAGCTCGAGCGTGTTATTACCGCCTTTCGCCGCATCCCCGGAGTAAGGGACATCGAGCGCATGCAGACTGCATAAAGTTACTTAACAATTTACATGCGAGAAGAATTGGAAATACGCGCCGCAGCCGACCCGGAGCACATCGCGATATCAAAATCGGGCGGTATCAAGATCGATTGGCGCGATGGACATCACAGCGATTATTCGCTGGCGTATTTGCGGGATGAATGCCCCTGCGCGACGTGTACCGGCGCGCACGGCACAGAACCGCAGAAATCGAACTATTCAACTCCGAACCCGTTCCCGATGTTCAAGCCGGCACTGAAGATGAATTCCGTGGAGCCGGTTGGCCAGTACGCCATTCGGATTTATTGGAATGACGGCCACAGCACAGGAATTTATTCGTTCGATCACCTGAGAAACATCTGCCCCTGCGAACAATGCAAACGCTGACTAAAACAGAACCCTAAGCGTGAGCGAGAGGTCGAGCTAGCTACTACTGTTCCTGCTGTTCCTGCTGTTGCTGTTGCTGTCGCCGCTCGCGAGGTTCTTTGATTCTGTCGTCCTCCCTATCCAGTTCTCGCTTCTCGCTATCCAGGGCTTGCCTTCTGCGTTGTTCGTACTCGCCTTGTTGCTGCTGTTGTTGCTGTTGTTGCTGTTGCTGTTGCTGTTGTTGCTGTTGTTGTTGTTGCTGTTGGCTCACAACCAATTCCTCTGTCCAATCAGTGTACTCTCTTACTGGGTGGATCTTCGATCAGTAACAGGTTCGGGCGAGTCTTTCTTGGGTAGCTCAATTATCGTTCTTGCGAACCAGACCACCTTCCTTTTTCGAGGAGTTACTGACATCTCCAACTTAACGGCCACCGTATGGGATGGCAGAACGACAAGGAATGTATCAGCAATCGTTTCGCCCGCCTCCACCCAATCGTGTTGTTCGAAGACGGATAATGTGCGAATGCGTGTCCAGCCTGCAAGCCTCGTAGGTTTGGATTCTACGAGCATGTCGCAACAGAAAACTCTGACGCCTGTGCCCTCTTGCAGAATGTCTACCTCGGAAGCACCTACGTTCTTTAACGAAGCAATACCTACTAGGAAGCTTTTGTCGCCTGCCTGGAAGGTTCTGCCACTCAATGCCGGCTCAAGTCTTGAGTGATAGACGCGACCACGCACGAACCTGAAGTAGGCCCAAACTCCCCCAACTACGATTGCAACGATGTGGACGAACTTTTCAGTCTGGTCCAGCCAAATGTGCCACGGCAGCGCTATCCACCAATGGAGCCCTTGACCTATCCAGAATATGAACTGATGAAAGAGCGGCATTTAGTGTCGTGAATCTCTCTCGAATGTTGGCCGAGAATGCTGCGTACATCTTATCCACCATTCACACCGTTCGTTCGCGGACGGTCGCCAGGCCGTTCACGCAACGATAAGGGGCGTGGGGCGGGTTGGTCAACGAGAGTTGACAACCTGCGGCCAATTCGCCCGGATTCGGCCCTTTTCTGCCCTCGCGAGAGCGACGGTAGGAGCCGTCGCGCAGGAATTCATCCTGCCCCACTAAAAAATCTCCAAAATTGAGAAAACTAAGTGGTTCGGAGTCTCAGTCCGCCGCGTCCCGAGGGGTGCCCTTTGGGCCCGGGACGGATACTTCAATTCCGGTTTGCGAGAAATGAGCGTTAGCAAACGTGCCGCGGGAGCCGACGCTGATCCAGCCAAGGACGAGCACGGTGAACACGGCCCAGATGGCGATCATCGCCATCGCATTCGGCGCTGCAATGCTTTGTCCTTGCAGCGCACCCCACAGCAGCAAGACAAACAGCAGCGCATAGCTTGCTGCGGCAGCCAGCAGTGCCCGGACGCGAATGATCTCGGGCCGTCGCCAGCGCCGCAGGGCGATCGCTGCCAGCGCCAACACCTGCATCGCGTGCAGGCCGATAAAGTGTGGAACGCGCACGTCGCCGTGCTCGCTACTCCAGCCCGTCACCGGCACCCCGGGACCGCCATCCGGTCCGCCAACCGTATGCGCGCCTGCAACCGTCATGCGCCCACTCGCGCGCGCGTCGGCAAGCTGCGCCGCCGTGGGGCGAGTCATCAACGGGCCGGTCAGCGCGCCGATAATAGTCAGAGTCATGCCGAGGCGCAGCGCCCATCCAAGTGCCTGATCGGTGAAGTGCTGCCTCCACAGCGCGATGACGACCGCTAGGCTCACGAACGTCTGCAGCAGGATCGCCGCGCCCATAACAAAGAACAAAATCATATTAAGCGGCGTCGATACGTTGAAGTGGCTGGTCATTCCACGCCAGGCCTGCGTATCGATGATCGACACCTCCAGCACGAACACGATCGCAGTCGTCCAGCCTACAACTCGGCGGAGGCGCGGCCAATCCGAAAGCCATGTGAAAATCCACGCCAGCGTTAGGCTGTAGACGGCCGTGGAAATCGCGAACTTGAACGGTTTCAGCCACGCAGGCGCGCCGGTAATAGTGCGCGGATCGACCAAGATGCCAACCAGCGAAGGAGCGGCAACCACGAGCATCAACGCCCCTACGGCAGTCAGCGGTGGGCTCGCATGCCACAAGCGATCCAGCACGGCGGCGGCTCGGCTGCTTGCAGTAAACGGAACCGCATGTCGGATGGAATCCATAGGTACTCGTTTTGATGTTGTCATTGTCAACATTAGGATACCCCGAGAGTGTTGACATTGTCAACACTCTTTTATATGATCAGTCGAACATGGCTACGTCGACGCGGGCAGACCGCAAGTCGCGCCGCGCTTATCATCACGGCAATCTGCGGCGTGCGCTCCTCGATGAGGCGCTCGCCACCATCCGCACCGAAGGCGTGAATGCGCTAACACTGCGCGAAATAGGGGCCCGGCTGGGTGTATCGCGCACCGCGCTCTACCGGCACTTCGCCGACAAGCGCGCGTTACTCACGTCCGTCGCCACAGAAGGCTTCCGCACGCTGCGCCAGCAGCTTGTCACGGCATGGCAGGAAGGTGGCGGCGGACGCGCCGCGTTCCAGGCGATGGGTGTTGCCTACATTCGCTTCGCCGTCGCCAACCCGTCGCACTATCGGGTGATGTTCGGGAGCTTCGTCGGCCCGGAGGACCAGGACCCCGAGCTGGGCGCCGAAGCGGGCGGAGCCTTTCAGGCGCTCGTGGAGGCCCTCACCGCATTGCAGCGGGAAGCGGTGGTGCGAGCCGAGGACACTGTGATGATGGCCAGATTCGTGTGGTCGGTCGTGCATGGCGTGGCCATGCTCGCCATTGACGGCCAGTTGCGCGGGCCGGGCGGAATTGAAGAGCTGATGCCATACGCGCTCGAGCGGCTACAGACCGGAATCGAAGCTGGCATCGGTCTTCGGCCGGCACAGGCCTGATGACGACGGCCCAGAGCACGTTTATCCGTTGGCCCACGCAGGTGGGGCTCAACAACTATAACAGCCGGAAGTTTACTTCCACCTGCGCCTGTGTGGCAACTGGACGCCCACCCTTCATGCCCGGCCGGAAGCGCCATTTCATGACCGCTTCAATCGCTTTCTCGTCCAAGCCAAGGCCAAGGGGCCGTATGACGTGGATATCGCGCGGCAAACCGTTCGCGTCAACGACGATCGAGAGAAGAACAGTCCCGGAGTATTTGGCCTTGCGGGCCTCTTCGGAGTACTCGGGCTCAACCTTGTTAATCAGGATTGGCGCGGAAACATCGCCGCCGATGCGGTATACGCCGCCCCCCATGCCCCCGCCCGAGCCGGGTCCGTAACCATCACCGTTGCCAGGACCGATGCCGCCACCCGTCCCGGCGCCCAAACCGTGCGCGCCTGGACCACCCGATAGCGGATCGACCTTGCTCAGTGGGTCGCCGTAATTATCGGCCACGATCACGGGAGCCGGGGCGGTGATTGTAGGAACAGCGGGAAGCTTGGGCTTAACGACTGCCTCGGCAGGAGGAATAAACTGTTTCGGGGCGAATTTCGGAGCCGCGCCGCGGTTCACGGGTTCGGGCATCTTCTGACCCCCGCCGCCGCCACCCCCAGCCTTCTGAGTGGACGGCGGAAGTTTCGGCTTAAAGTCCGGAACGTAGACCACTTTCCCCCAGTCCTGAATCTTCTTCTTGACGATAGGTGTCTGAAACACCAGGAACATCAGCGCCACGACGCCGACGTGAATGAGCACAGATGCGGTGCCGGACCGTTTTTCGCCACCCGAGTAGGCTCCCCAAATGCTACCTACTTCGACCGGCTTCGAAGTTACCTCCAGAGGCGGAAGCTTAGGGGGACGAACGAAATCTTTCACATTCGCGGCGAAAGACTTAAACCAGGATTGCTCGATTTTGTCAAGCTTACCCAGCCCCTCGTTCTCGACTGGCCGGGAAGTAAGTTCTAGCGGCGGAAGTTGAGGTGGATGAATGAGTTCTCGAATACTCCGAACAATGGATTTGTACCAAGGTTCTTCCAGGTTGGTGGCCACCAAAAGATGATCCAGATGATCATCGGGCCGGAATGCGGGGGAATGCTCCACGATCTCTCTCTCCAGGTCGCTAGTCACAAACACACTCCGCTACTATCGGCCTTCGTGTGCAATGATGCAATGCATCCGTTGGACGTGTTACTAAAAATCACAGTTGCAAGATTTCGATTCGGGCGCTGGTCGATATCTTCAGTCTAGCCTACTTCACTCGAACCCGACGGGCGTTTCCGGCATCCCGGAATCCGCTTTTACGAAGGTTTCACATTCCTGCCAAATCGGTTCCAGCGCATCGATCAATTCATGGCCTGAATCCAGTCGCACCAGCCGGCAGTTCTTGTGATCCCGGACAAATCTCAACGACTGTTCTACGGGAACGGAGTCATCTCGGTTTCCATGAAAAATCAGGCCAGGCTGCGAGAAGGAGGGGAACGGCTCGTACCCGGCTGCGTCCTCCATGAACTGAAACCCGAGAGGCACCTCCCGCTGCTCTGTGTAATGGAAGACGGAAAGCGTACCGCGGGTCTTCCACTCGGCCATGCGCTGAGAACCGAGAGCCCGGCTCCAAAGTTGATGGAAGTCGAAGGCTGGGGCAAGCAAAATGAGACGATCCACTTCGGGATGGCGAGCGGCATATAGTGCCGCCAGATATCCTCCCAGACTTGAGCCGATCAGTATGACAGGTTCCTTACGGGCCAGAGTTTCGATCAAGTTCAATTGCCGGCTGATAGTGAGGCGCTCGAACCGGCCTTCCGCGAGATCCGGTACTTCAACAGAAAACGTCAGTTCGCGAAGTTTGCTGGCAAAGAAGCCGGCTTTCCGCGAACCTGGGCCGGAAGCAAAACCGTGGAGATAGAGGACACGCAAATGATATGACAACATCTACATGTTAACGGCGCAAATGCGGCGATGAGAGCAGAACGCGAGCCCTCCGCAAGTTGCCACTTCCAAGTACTATGGTTAGAATCTACTTGAGCCAAAAAGGGAAAACGCACCCGCCGATAGGCTCCCGCGTCGATCAATGAGATAGTTTAGTGAGTTGGGTCCGGGCGCCATGGCCGGAGTGGTAGGAGCTTTGTGAAAACAGGAGAACAGGAAATGTCGGTAGCAGAAAAAGTAAAGCAGATCATCGTGGAACAGCTTGGAGTGGACGAGAACCAGGTCGACCCGAGCGCATCGTTCGTTGACGACCTGGGCGCCGACTCGCTCGATATCGTCGAACTAGTCATGGCTTTTGAAGAGGCGTTCGACCTCGACATCCCGGACGAAGACGCGGAAAAGATCAAGACCGTGAAGGACGCTGTCGACTACATTGAAGCGAAAAAGAAATAGCTGAACGCACGAATGTACCTTTTTGGCTTCGAACGCGCGGATGCGGCGGTTAGATGATGGCGCGCCGAAGAGTAATCGTAAGCGGAGTCGGACTGGTTTGCTCGGTGGGCAAAGGCACCGAAGAGAGCTGGGCCGCGATCAGAGCCGGACAGAACGGCATCGGGCGCATTACGCAGTTCGATGCATCGGCGTTCGCCTGCCGCATTGCCGGCGAGGTGAGAGGTTTCGATCCCCTGCAGTATGTCGACAAGAAAGAAGTAAAAAAAATGGGGCGGTTCATCCAGTTCGCGATGGCCGCCAGCGAGTTCGCCGTGAATTCCGCGCGATTGCAGGTCACGCCCGAAAATGCCGAGCAGGTGGGTGTGTATATCGGTAGCGGAATCGGCGGTTTCGAAGTGATCGAGCGGGAGCACAAGGTTTTGCTCGAGCGAGGGCCGGGCCGCATATCGCCCTTCTTCATACCCTCCTGCATTGTCAACCTGGCGAGCGGGTATGTATCCATCAAGTACAACGCCAAGGGCCCCAACTCGGCTACTGCGACCGCCTGCACGACGAGCGCCCATTCCATCGGCGATTCGTTCCGCCTGATTCAACACGGTGACGCGGACGTGATGATCTGCGGTGGCAGCGAGGCATGCGTTACGCCTATGGGGATCGGTGGTTTCGCGGCGATGCGTGCGCTCTCCACGCGAAACGAAGAACCGCATCGCGCATCACGGCCCTGGGATAAGGAACGTGACGGTTTCATCGTCGGCGAAGGCTCCGGCATCGTGATTCTCGAAGAACTGGAGCATGCTAAGCGCCGGGACGCGCCTATCCTGGCCGAAATTGTCGGGTACGGGATGAGCGCGGATGCGCATCACATCACGGCTCCCCCCGAAGACGGGGACGGCGGCTATCGCGTGATGCGCAACGCGATGCGCGATGCCGGGATTGAACCGTCGGAGGTGCAGTACATCAACGCCCACGGAACGTCGACCGGTCTGGGCGATAAGGCCGAGACAGTCGCCATCAAGCATGCCTTCGGCGAGCACGCCAGGAAATTGGCGGTCAGTTCAACCAAATCCATGACCGGGCATCTCCTCGGCGGAGCAGGCGGATTGGAAGCGGGAATCACCGTAATGGCGATTCGCGACCAAATCGCTCCACCCACGATCAATTATGAATTTCCCGATCCCGAATGCGACCTCGACTATGTGCCGAACCAGGCGCGTCCCATGCAAATCGACCATGCCTTGTCGAACAGCTTCGGGTTCGGCGGCACGAACGGTTGCTTAATTTTTAGAAAATACCGGAACTGAGCCGCGCGCCGGGCCGCCCTCAACTCACTGCCGCTGACGCTATCTGAAACTTCTCGGCATCGGAACGCTTGAGCTCCAGACCGAGCCCAGGGCGCGACAAGTCAGGTTTCAGCCTGCCGTCCACGGGCGTGATCACGCCATCAAAGAGCATGCGTTCGATACGAACGTGATCGCAAAAATATTCAACGTTTATGGCCGGCAGAATCGAGCAGCAGAGCGCCGTGTGAATAGAGGGCGCGGTGTGGGCGGAGTACGGATAATGGTGAACTTCGCAGAGGTCGCCAATCTTGATGAAGTTCGATATGCCCCCGCAGCGCGTAACGTCGGCCTGAAGAACATCTACCGCTTGGGCTTCGATCAGAAGCCGCGCGTCATCGAGGGTGTAGATGTATTCACCCGCCGCAATTTTCATCACGGCCGGCGCTCGCTCCACCATGAAGCGCAAGCTGCTGCAATCGTCTGAAGTGACCGGCTCCTCGAACCAAGTGACGCCAAGATCTCCGAACTGCTCGCTTTTGTGCAACGCTTGCTGGCGATCGTAGGCACCGTTGGCGTCCACATACAGCTGCGCTTTTCCCTTGAGCGCCTTTTGTACTGCCGTCACCCGCGCAACGTCTTGCTCCGGATGCGTCCCGATCTTCATCTTCACGTACCTGAATCCCTGGCTGGCCCAGCCGGCGAGCTGGTCTACCAGTTCTCTTTCGGTATAGGATGTAAATCCTCCGCTGCCGTACGCTTGAATTTCATCACGCACCTTGCCGAGCAGCGAAAGCAGCGGCTCTTGCAAGACTCGCGCCTTAAGGTCCCACAGGCACGTGTCGATCGCCGATATCGCGCTCGATACGAGTCCCGGACGTCCCCAGTTGCGTACCTGCCGATCCATCGCCGAATGTAGCGCCGGGATGTCGAACGGATCGCGATCCAATATTTCGCGTTTGACCAATTCTTCGGCAACGTCAGCTGCTGCCGCGTTTGCATAGGAATAGCCGAGTCCCGCCACGCCGTCCGCCGTCAGCTCGACGATGATGATTGTTGTGGAATCCCACGTAGCGGTCCCGTCCGATTCCGGCTGCTCAGTCGGAATCGTGTAAGCTGAGATTCGACCGCAGGAAATCTTAGCTCCTGAGCGTTCTGAAGCCATCTATGCTTCCGATTCCGAGCCGCGCGCGCAAGCAAGCGGACTCAAACGTTTCCATCGGATCCGAGCCGCGCGCGCAAGCAAGTGGACATCGAGAACTTTCAAACTTAGACCAGCTCCTTCACGCGATCTTTTGCAATTGTTTCGGCGATCTTCTGCCAGTCCTTGGTACCCTTCACCATCGATTCGGCAAAATGCAGCGCCTGTTCCGGCTTGATCTTGGCTGGCAGCGGCGGCTCGTTCGGATCCACGAAGCACTCGACCAGGGCCGGGCCCGGAACCGATAGCGCGCTATCGATCACATGGCCGCACTCAGAGGGCGTCTTAATCGTGAAACTGGCCCAGCCGAAGCCGCGCGCCACGGTTGCGAAATCGATGGGCTGCAGCGCCGTAACGTACTCCGGGTTGCCCAGCAGGACCATCTGTTCCCACTTGATTTGCGCGAGCTCGTCGTTTTTCGTGATGAAGACTTTTACCGGCAGCTTATATTTGACGCACGTCGCCATCTCACCCATAAGCATGGTAAAAGCGCCATCTCCCACCCAGGCCACGACCAGCCGGTCAGGATATGCGACCTGGGCCGCGATGGCATACGGAAAACCGTTCGCCATTGTGGCGAGATTACCCGAACAACTGTGCATCTGACCCCGCTTTACAGGAATGTGACGCGCCCACCAGGTGGTGTTGCTGCCCGAATCACCCGCCAGGATCGCGTGTGACGGAAGCCGCTTGCCCAGCTCGTAGGCAACCACTTGCGGCTTCATCGGAACATCTGTCCGCGTGCCGCGCTCCGCCATCAGCTCATTCCATTCCTGCATGCCTTTCTGAGCTTTTTCAAGGAACGATTTGTTCTTCTTTTCTTTGAGCAGGGGAAGCAGGGCGTTGATGGTTTCCAGGCTGTCGCCCACCAAACCGACGTCAGCCGGATACCGTAAGCTGATGCGCGTGGGATCCATGTCGATCTGCACGCACTTCGCCTGGCCCGGCTTCGGGAAGAAGGAAATGTACGGAAAGCTCGAGCCGACAATCAGCAGCGTGTCGCAATCGTGCATGACATCTTCGGAAGGCTTAGTTCCAAGCAAGCCGATCCCGCCCGTCGTATATGGGCTGTCATCGGGTACCACCGCTTTCCCCAGCAGCGGTTTGACAATAGGAGCGGCGAGCCGCTCGGCAACCTGCTCGAGTTGCCTGCCGGCATGCAGCGCGCCCTGCCCGGCAAGAATTGCAACGCGCTTGCCGTCGTTCAGAATTTCGGCTGCTCGCTCGAGTTCGTAAGGCGCGGGTTTTCTGGATCCGATCGCGAAGGTGCTGCTGTCGGCGTGACCCGGAACATTCCGGTTCGACCGCTCATCGCTATTGACAGTTTGCTCCTGAATGTCGATCGGTGTCGTGATGTGGGCAACGCCTTTGCGCGCCAGCGCCGTTCGGATGGCAAGTTCGGCAACGTTGCGGGCATGCGCAGCACCCATGATGCGCTGGTTGTAGACGGCCACATCTTCAAACAGTTTGTCGAGCTCGACATCCTGCTGGGTATGCGTTCCGATCAGGTCGTGATACTGCAACCCTGTAATGGCCAGGACGGGCTGGCCGTCCAGCTTGGCATCGTACAGACCATTCAGAAGGTGAACACCGCCGGGTCCCGAAGTCGCAACACAGACACCCAACCTGCCGGTGAATTTGGCATAGCCACAGGCCATGAAAGCTGCCGCTTCCTCATGCCTCACCTGTATGAAACGGATCTTGTCCTGCTTCTTGCGGAATGCTTCGATAATTCCGTCCACGCCGTCTCCGGGGAGGCCGAATACCGTATCGACGCCCCAATCGATGAGCGTTTCGATAATCACGTCGCCTGTTGTTTTGGCCATATTTACGGGTCTCCAGACTTAAGACCCCTTGGCACATGACAATGTAACGCGTAAGATACCGTCCGGCTGTGCTAGCGCACTGTAACTTGTATCAGTCTCGGAATCCTCCTCAACCTGGACCCGCAACGCTTCCCAACTCTCCACGTCTACGCAGTGGGCAGTCACGCCACATCGCCGCGCCGCTACTTTGGATGAACCAGACACTAGCCGTAATTGACCAACACATCAAGGAAGGACGCTTCCAGCGCTCACTCGCGCTCGTAGCGGCAGCCTCCAGTTTCATCAGCGGCCTCGAGGTTTCTTACGAACACTACAAGGGCAGCTACAGCAATCCGGTTATGTACAGCCCTGTGGCGATGAGCGGATTCCTCATGGGCGCAGCCTTCGCCGGATTTTTCAGCGCGAAGGCGGCGGAACGAGCGTTGCGCTGGACGTCGGCGATTACGCTCGCCGATGGCGTGATCGGATTCGGGTTCCATATCCGCGGTATCCAAAGAAAACCGGGCGGATGGCGATTGCCGCTCACAAACATCATCATGGGTCCGCCTATCTTCGCGCCGTTATTGTTCGGCACAGCAGCTTACCTCGGCTTTATCGCATCCTACTTGCGCCGAGAAGAGGATCGCAAACATGTGTCGGAAGGTCGTTATCAAGGTTGGCGGCGTAAACTGCATGAGGGTCGGTTCCAGAAACATCTGTGCGCTGTCGCTGCAGCGTGGACCTTCTTTTCCGGCATTGAAGCCTGGTATTCGCATTTCAAGAGCAGGTTCCGGATCTGGGCCCAGTGGACACCTGTTGTTCTTGCACCTGTCCAGTTCGCTGCATGCGTGGGCGGTATTTTCAGCGCGCGAATCGCGCGGCGGATGCTGCCCGCCAGCTCGGCGCTTGCTACGGTGAATGGCGCGGTGGGTTTTTTCTACCACGCTCGCGGCATCGCTCGCCGCCCGGGTGGAATGCGGCACTGGCTGTACAACATTCTGTACGGCCCTCCTATCTTTGCGCCATTGTTATTCTCGGCCTGCGGCGCGCTCGGATTGTTAGCCAGTCTTTTGCGGAGGGAGAGGCGTGACTGATACCGAAATCAGCACGGAAAACTGGATACGCGACCCCAATACCCGGCGCCCAATTGCCCCGAGCCAACAGCCCGGCTACTATCCCGGTTACGACATCATGAGCCAGAAAGCATTTTGGGATGCGGCAACACGCGGAGTGGTGGAGGACAGGCTCTATAACATCCCCGAGATTCGTTTCTTCGATGAGATCGAGTTGCTCACGATCACTGCGGTCTGCAACCGCATCTTGCCACAGGATGACCGCACGCATGACCGCAGAATTCCAATTGTTCCGTTCATCGACGAGCGGCTGCATGAAGGCCGGATCGACGGATACCGGTTCGCGGACATGCCGTCCGATCAAGACGCCTACCGCTTGGGTATTTGCGCAATCGATGAGACCGCGCGCGCCATTCACCGGCAACCGTTCGTCGACTTGGATCCTTTGAAACAGGATTTCATCTTGAAATCGATTCACGACGGCAAGAAGCTTGCTGCGCACGCCATCTGGGAGAAGCTGTCCATTCATCGCTTCTGGCATCTCTTAGTGCAGGATTGCGTGAGTGTCTACTACGCGCATCCCTGGGCTTGGAATGAAATTGGTTTCGGCGGGCCGGCTTACCCGCGCGCGTACACGCGGCTCGAAGGCGGCCTGCCGGAACCATGGGAAGTAGACGAGCAGCCCTACGAGTGGGAAGCCCCTTCGAATTCCATTTCCGATACATATGAGCCTGGCCCTGGACCCGACAGCGTATCGGGACAAGGAGCAGCGCATTGAAGACTCCGCTCTCCGGTGCATTTCAGCCTTCTCATGAGGACGAGCGGATCCTCGGGCCAATGCAGCGCATTTCCTTAAAGGAAATGCAGCACTTCCGCGAAGGCGAGGCCGTAGATTACTGCATCGTCGGCGTCGGCTCTGCCGGAGGTGTACTGTGCCAGCGCCTGTCGAAGGCCGGTTTTAGGGTTGTGGGTCTCGAAGCAGGGCCCTTCTGGAATACGGAACGCGATTGGGTGAGCGATGAAAAGGGTTCTCACAAGCTCTACTGGACGGATTTGCGAATCACCGGCGGCGAAGACCCGCTCGCTCTCGGTGAAAACAACAGTGGCAAAGGCGTGGGTGGCGGCTCCGTTCACTGGGCCGCTTTTGCGCCGCGTTTTCATCCTTCCGATTTTCGCGTGTATACCGAAGACGGCCTAGGCGCGGATTGGCCCATTTCATACGATGAGCTGAAGCCGTACTACGAGCTGTTGGAACGCGAAATACCGGTGGCGGGCCCGGCGCATTTTCCGTGGGGAGATCCGCATGGTTATCCGTATGGCCCGCATCCGGTCGGCGAAATCGGCAACGTCCTGATGAAGGGCTGCACGAAACTCGGTATTCCCATCGTGGCCGGCGGCCCGATCGCGATCCTCTCGGGCTCGCATGGAGACCGGCCGCACTGCATCTATCGCGGCTATTGCATTCAAGGCTGCAAGGTCGGGGCTAAAGCTAGCACGCTGATCACACATGTGCCAGAGGCTATACGCTTCGGTGCGGAGATTCGCGAGCGCTCGATGGCGTTTCGGATCTCAATGCAAGGAAAGACGCGCGCGAGCGGCGTGCTCTATTACGATGAGGAAGGTCAAGAACACTTTCAGCGCGCTAGGGCGGTCGTCGTTTGCGGATACGCGATCGAGACGCCGCGCCTCTTGCTGAACTCCGCGTGCCCGGGCCACGAAGCCGGGCTCGCGAATGCAAGCGACACGGTCGGGCGCTATTTAATGGCGCAGGCCGGAAACGTGGTACTGGGGCGGTTCGCGGAACTCATTCGGATGTACAAAGCGCCACCTGCGCATTCCATGACGGAGCACTTCTACGAAACGGACCCGAGCCGAGGTTTCGCGCGCGGCTTTGCCATTCAGACGGTGGCGCCTCTGCCGATTGCGTTCGCAAAACAAATGATGAAGGCCAAAGGCGCTTGGGGGTGGGGCATGCGCCGCGTGCTCATGGACTACAACCACTGGGCCACGCTGGGCGTGTTGGGCGAGATTCTCCCGTGGCCAGATAATCGCGTCGAGCTCGCCGAAGAGAAGGACCAGCTCGGCATTCCCGTCGCAAAGGTCACGTTCACGCTGCATGAAAACGACAAGAAGCTGATCGAGTTTGGAAAGAAAACGGTAATGGACGTGATGTGGGCGGCAGGTGCCCAGGAAGTCGTCGAGGAAGCCCGCTACGCGCACCTGGTGGGTGCCGCGCGTATGGGAAATGATCCGGCCACTTCAGTTGTCGATAAATTCGGTCGCACGCATGATGTCTCTAACCTCTTTGTCTGTGACGGGAGCATCTTGCCTACGCAAGGGTCCGCGAACCCGGGTCTGACAATTCAAGCTCTAGCCGCGCGGACAGCCGATTACCTTATCTCGCAGGGCGAGAAGGTCTTCCGCTCGGAAAAGCGTGACATGACACCGCCGCCCATCCGCCAGAAATTGGCGGTAGAAGGCGCTTTTGTGCACGGTGTACCGAGGTTCTGGAATTAGCGCTGGCGAAACGCTTACGATGCAAGACAGATAAGCTGAAATAGGTGGATTCAAACTCTTATCTCGACGAGGAAGCCCCTCCTCCGGACTATAGCGAGGATGGCGTGGATTTGACGTTGATTCGCTGGATGCTTTCTCTTACGCCCGAGGAGCGTCTACAGTTTCTCGATGAGCGGATCACAGAAATACTTGCAATTCGCGAGTTGAATGCAAAGGGGTAGGCTGTTCGCGATCTTGGAAAGCCTCTCTGAGGCCGGGATTCACTTTATTCTCGTCGGCGGCTTGGCCGCGGTTCTGAATGGCGCGCCCATTCAAACCTATGATGTCGATATTGTCTATTCTCTAGATCCGCAAAACATCGACTGTCTGCTAACCGCATTGCAATCGCTTGACGCGGTCTTCCGTATGCAGCCGGAGAGGCGACTACGGGCAACCAAAGGCCATCTCTCCGGAGGCGGCCACCTTAACTTACTGACCCGTTGTGGACCGCTGGATCTGCTTGCAAGGATCGGGCAGGACCTCGGTTTTCCAGAACTGCTTCCCCATTCGGTTGAGATGTTTATTGGTGGCGGGATCCGCATCCGGGTCCTCGATTTGGAGACGCTCATTTCGTTGAAAGAGCATCTCGCGGGTGAAAAAGATGTGGCAGTGCTCCCGATTTTGCGCCAAACACTCCGAGAAATAAAACAAAGAAAAAAATCCACCGCTCCACGAAACGATGTGGGCCATGATTCGAGCAGAGATGGCTGACACTGAACGCTATGGCAAGTTCCATCATTGTGACGGCCCGAGTGCACGTCCGCGCCAGTCAGCCGCAGAAAGTATAATTTTAGAGCCTTATGTTAGAGGCTTTCGGCCTTTCAGATCCCGGATGCGTTCGCTCCAACAATGAGGATTACTTCATTAGCGATGCCGAATCGGGAATTTTCGTGCTGGCGGACGGAATGGGCGGAGCCACTGCCGGCGAGCGGGCCTCGTACCTGAGCGCCGAGACCATCTACGAACACTTGCTCGCCGACCAGGATGGCGTGGATGCGCTGGAACGCGGTTTCCAGGAGGCCAATCGGGCTGTCCGGGAGGCCGTTGAAGCCAACCCCGAATGGGAGGGTATGGGCACTACTTTGCTCGTCGCGCGGGATCTCGGCGCGGCACGGCTTCAAATCGGCAGCGTTGGTGATAGCCGCGCCTATCTCGCCTCCAGGGGCCAGCTTTCACTAGTAACCGAAGACCAGACTTGGGTGGCGGAAGTCGGCTCCCGCCTAGGATTAAGCGACGAAGCACTGAAGAAACATCCGATGCGGCATGTGCTCACCATGGCGGTTGGAACCGGAGAGCAACTTCGCGTCTTCTCGCGTATCATCCAGATGGATCCGGGCGACCAGGTGTTGCTGTGCTGCGACGGCCTCCACGGTGTCGTCACCGAAAAAACTCTATTGGACACGCTCGATTCCGAGAAAAGTCTTCCCGAAAAAGCCCACTACCTCATCGACGCCGCCAAGAGTGCGGGTGGGCCCGATAACGTCACGGTTGTCCTGATCCAACTCGTCGAGTCTTAAGCGGCGTTCAGCGAAGGCTTTCGCCCGCACAGGGCGAGACCGCGCGTGAACAATCCGTATGAGACACCTATCCTTCTTCCTTTCGTTTGTTCTGGTCCCCTTGCTTATAACCGCACCCATGAGCGCCCAGGATGGCCTGGAAATCCGAATGACGAACGGCGCCGCCGGACCCGTTTCGATCAACTCTGAGATGCCCACCGGTTTAACCGTGGACGTCACCGGCCCGGGCGGTGCTCCGGTTGCGGACGCCGCTGTGGCCTTGCGCCTGCCCGATTCGGAACCGACCGGTGTCTTCCCGGATGGATCTCACTCGGCGGTCGGTTATACGGATCAGTCCGGTCGTGCAAGTCTCCAAACCGTCAAGTGGGGAAGTACTCCCGGGACAGTCACGATGCGGCTGACCGCAGTAAAAGGAACGGCGCACGTCGGCATTCTGGTTGAACAAACACTAACGGAAACTCCATCTGCCGGCAAGGCGCCGAAGGTGGCGCAGGCACTTGTGCCTGCCGGGTCCCCAGGGGCGCCCTCTGGGCCGGGGACACCCGGGGCGCCTGCTTCAGTTCAACCGGAAACCCCCTCAGTCAAACCTGCCCTCCTTCCGGTCGCGCCGCCGGTAAAACCGGAACCATCCGTTTCGGTAACGAACTCGATCGCGCCGGTCACGAAGTCGCATAGCCATACAAAATGGATTGTGATTGCGGCTATTGCCGCCGGCGCAGGCGCGGGGCTGGCATTTGCAGGCAAGGGAAAGTCTGGTAGCTCGGCATCGCCTGCTCCATCCCTGTCGATTGGCGCCCCGAGCGTCAGCGTCGGACATCCCTGAAAACATTCGCGATCTGCATTCAAGCCTGGGAGCTCGTCCATATGAGATCTGACATCGTTCGCATCATCTTACCCGCGCTCGCCGCCGGAGCCCTTCACGCGCAAATACACGCCCCAAGACTCGGAGCTATCCGATGTTCGGATGGCGGGATACGCGCTGTTTACGGTTTGGCAGCGAACTTTATCGTGGCGGATCAGCCCTTCGCCATGGCCGATGCCGTTAGCTTTTCTGACCGCGCCGGGCTCATCGCCAGCAAGGGCAAAATCCAGCTGCTTGGATCTGATGGTCTCCTCATCGGTGAATACAACTCTCGCGAAGCAAACCCCATCCTGAACGTCGAGGGCGACAAGGCCACTGCGATCGCCTGGCTGCCTTCCGAGCGCACCCTTCTGCGTTGGGCAGTCAAGCAGTTTCGCGTGTTTCCCGTCCCGGCTATTGAAGGCCGGGTGACATCCATTCGAACCGCCGGTGCGGATCGTGCTCAACTGCTGATCTTCAACAACGACGGCAGCACGTCCCGAGCGGTCGTCGCGCTCACGGCGGGCGACGTGATCAGCTTGGATACCGTGCCGGGAGTAAGTGGCCCGGTTTTCGCAGAGCAAAAATCGTTGATTTTCCGCGAAGGGAAGAATCTTGCAATCGAAACGCCCGACGGCGTGCGGCACACTTTGCGAGTTCCCGGCAACGTCGTCATCGAGCGCATGTCGTCTGAGTGGTTGCATCTTTCTTTTGCGGGAACGAACCGTCACTGGGCCTTGCACTTGGTGGGCTCGCAACCGGAGCTCTTTGTCTTGCCCGATGTGCAGAGCACGGAGGAGGCGGAACGGTGAAGTTCTGTTTAATTGCCCTTCTCGCTTGTGGCTCTCTCTCCGCGCAAACGCTGTCGTTTGCTATCCATGACGCCACAGGCGTCCAGCCCGACTCGGCCCTCCCCGCTTCGTATCAATTGCCCGACACGCCCCAGGACTCGGCTTCGAGTCTGGTGATCAACGTGAAGAACTCGTCTGCTGCAACGGTCTTTGTCGCGCAGATCTACGTCGGACAGTCGGCGGGCAGCGCCGTCTTGAGTCCCGACTTCTCCATCACCGGGCTGAATCAGAACGCAACTCTTGCCCCTGGCAACACGATGCAATTCACACTGAACTTCAGGCCGTCGACCACCGGCCCGATTTTGGGTTATCTGCAGGCCGCATACGCCATCCAGCAAAACGGTTGCGTTATCGGCAGCACGTCACCGGCAACGCAGTGCCCCGGCATTATCACGGATGTCTCGACATTACAGGGAACTGGCGCTTCCCCGCAGTTTGTCTTGAGCTACAACCCGGGCACGGGCAGTGTTGTCCTCCAGCCCAGCAGCACCTCGCCGCTGAATTTCGGTAACGTTTCGACTAGCGCGACTGCGACGTACACTTTCTCTCTCACGAACGCATCGGCGGCCCAAGCCAATACGCCTTCGATCTCGCTTCAGACACAAATCTTCGCAAGCAGCGCATTTTCGTTGGATACATCGGCAGTACCTGCCACGATCGCAGCCGGAGCATCCGCCAGTTTTACAGTGACATTCGCGCCCGGACAGACTGGCCTCACGACCGCAACTCTGGCAGTCGGCTCGAATTCGTATCCGCTCCAAGGCACCGGCGCGGTGATCGCCGATATCGACGCTCTCGAGATCTCCTATGTAGATGCAACCGGAGTTCGCGGCCTGCCTCAGGCTGCGACCCCGATCGATTTCGGACAAGTAGTTCCAGGCACAAACACGAATGCGGTCCTGAAGTTCACGGTTACTAATCCTGCCACTTCGTTCGATGCACTTACAGTTTCAAAACTGATCGTTTCGGGAAACAGCTTCGCTCTGTCCGGTGCGCCGGGCATGCCGGCCACCATTCAACCGGGAGGCTCGATCACTTTTCAGATTGCTTTCTCTGCCTCGATCTCCGGAAAATACGCCGGTACGCTTACCATCGGTTCACGATCTTTCTCGCTTGCCGGACTGGGCGTGACATCGCCGCTCCCGAGTTTTACACTCCAGCTAGATAAGCAACCGCTTATCAGCCAGCAACAAGTAAACTTGACGATTCAATTCGCGGCGGCTTCGGCAGTGAGCGCCGTCGGCGAACTCAGCATGAAATTCGTTCCCTCTGTGGCGAACGTGAATGATGATCCGGCGGTCGTTTTCGCCACGACCAAGGGACGGGACTTGCAAGTGAATGTCGCACCCGGCTCGCAGACTGTCACTTATGAAGATGAATCGGCTATAACGTTCCAGACCGGGACGACAGCGGGAACCATCACCTTCACTCTTACGTTTCCGAATACTGCGCCGTTCAGCCAGTCCTATTCGATTTCGCCCGGCCAGGTCCAGATCGTCGCTGCGAAAGCGGTGCGGCAATCACCCAATCTGGTTGTCACTCTGAATGGTTTTGACAACACCTACAGCACCGGACAGATGTCATTCGTCTTCTACGATACGAGCGGAAGAATTCTGACGCCGAGCGGCATTGCGGTAGATGCCCGCTCCGAATTCCACCAATACTTCTTTACGAACAATCAGGCGGGAGGAGCATTCGCCGTGCAGGCCAGTTTCCCGGTTACCGGAGATGTAACGCAAGTGGGATCAGTCGCCGTGACCATGAATAACTCGGCGGGCCATACAAGCACGACGCAAACGTTCGAGTAGGGGTGCGGCATGCCTCGTCCGCATTCCCGGCTCTGATGCACCTACTTCTTCGTTTCCGCCTTAGCCTGCTCGATCTTCGCCAGCGCGGCCTTGAGTGCGTCGGCATTCTTGGCGTTGGGAGCTAACGCAAGATACGCCTTGAGGTGTGCGGCCGCTTCATCATAGTTGGCCTTCTCGAGATAAATCTGGGCCAACATGCTCTCGGCCTCGGGAAATTGATGTTTCGTATCGAGTTTCAACAATTCCTGGGCGCTTTTCTGAGCCGCATCCATCTTCTTGAGGTTGTAATTGGCAACAGCGTTATACCAGAAGTCCCCCGGAAACTCCACCGGGTTCAGATCGATCACCTGTTTGCTGAAGTTGGCGGCGTCTTCCCACTTTCCGTCGTGGGCAGCAAGCAGAGCGAGCTGATCATACGGACTGACAAACTTGCTGTCGGCGGCTGCGGCCGTCTGAAAAGATTTCCGGGCGTCATCGGGCCTGTTCAGCTTTTGCTGAACCCGTCCCAGCGTGTACCAGGCTGCCGCGTACTTTGGGTATTCTTCGGTCGCTTTGAGCAGGTGTTTCTCGGCATCCTCGAATTTCTCTTTTTCCGCAAGCTGAACGCCCTTTTCGTATTCCTTCTGGGCATGCTTAGGCGCCATCGCCGAAGTCAGGCTGATGGTTGTGCCTTTTACATTTGAAAGCCGGTGAAGAACGATGGTGCCTACATTCGGATCGTCCATCGCTCTGCGGCTCGATAACTCCACCACATCGGACCGGTATCCCGGATACGAAGCGCGCAGCTCACAGTTCCAATAAGGGTTCATGCCGCTTCGCCGGCCCATGCCATTTGTTTGCGAATCCATTTGCCGGCTTGAAGGGCCGAGTGCACCCTCGGAGGCGTCGCCGGGGTCCATATCGGACGCCGCGACGAGGTCGTTGCCGAGTTGGAAAGAGAATCGCCCCTTCGAATCCGTATGCGCCTCGAAGCGAGGATTCGCGCCGCACACGCGCTCGATACGGACCTCGTTGTTGGGCGGCGTTCCGTCATCGAACATAACCCTTCCAGACAGAAAAATTGGATGCTGCGGAAACGTTGTGCCGCTATTGAATGTTCCGTTGTTGTTCGGAACGTTTCCGTTCGGAATGTTTCCCGGGCTGCGAGAGGGCGTTCCGGGCGACGGGTTAGAAGGCACGTTCCCGGAGTTTCCGGATGGAGGGGGCGACGACCCTGGCCTACCTTGCGAATAGACCAACTGAGCGGAAAAGCCAAAAACGAGTACGATCGAGAAGATAAGGCAGCGGTCGGCTCGGACGGTTTGCATGAAAGCCTCCCAATGTGTTTCGAGTATGACACAGACGGAGCCAGGCTGAAGCGCCAGGCTAAGCGTAAGATGTACACTCGGAAATACTCCATGAAAAACCGCTGCTCCAGGCGATCCGCGTTGATCCTCGGTTTAGCTTTCGTCGCTTATGCGCAGTCGGACCAGGCGCCTGTGCTTCTCCCTGCCACTGACGTGCCGCTCCAGCCGTTCGTTTTGCAGGTTCGGCAAGTTGAGAGCGCACTGGAATATCTGGGCGAGCCGTTAGCCCCGGCCGAGCGGGACCAGATCAATCAGGCTGTCGCAGATCCGAATGAAGGGATGGCGGTTGCACGAATCGAGCAGGTCCTTGATAGGCACACATTGGCTATTGTCGACATCAATCCCGAGAGCCGGGTCCAAGTCCGTCCAGGCACTGCGAAACCGGAGCTTATGGAGCGGGGTACGCGGGTTTTCCTCGTTAAAGTCCTGAACCGCGCCGGCGTTACTTCCCGGCTTGTTGTCGGGAGTCCGAATAGCGGCGCAGTTTACATCCAGTCCGATGAGAGCGCCGAACCGCCCAAGAAACTGACATCGGCGGACGTCAAGGAACGTTGGGCCGACATCAGTCTCTACGAGAAAAATCCTTTATCCGAGCGGCTGTCGGGATTGCGGGTTGAATACCGCATCCTTCAGATTTATAGCCAGGAGCGCGGCCAGCGTTCCGCCAAGATCGGTTTTGATGTCGGTCAAGGCACGCAGGATATCGGCTTCCGTAACGAAATGGTTGTGCTGTTCGATTCCCTTCCCGCTCATCGCCTGGTTCTTCACGTCAAGGACGAGAAGGGCGCACCGGCTATGGCGGCTTTCATGGTTCGCGACGGATTGAATCACCTGTATCCGAATCCGTCGAAGCGGCTTGCACCGGACCTGTTCTTTCAGCCGCAGGTCTACCGCGCCGATGGGGAGACGATCCTCCTGCCCGAAGGAACTTACACCGTGACGTGCTCGATGGGTCCGGAGTATCATCCGCAAACCAAGAAGATAACGATCGGCAAACAAGAGTCTGATGACATTTCGTTTGAAATGACGCGTTGGATCGATCCATCGAAGTACGGTTGGTATTCGGGCGACCATCACGTACATGCGGCTGGTTGTTCGCACTACCAGAACCCTTCTGAAGGCGTGCTGCCGGAGCACATGATGCGCCAGGTAATGGGAGAGAAGCTCAACGTAGGCTCCGTCCTGACGTGGGGTCCCTGCTACTACTACCAAAAGCAATTCTTCAGCGGTAAGGACGACCCGCATTCCAGGCGCGATGAGCTCATGCACTACGACCTGGAGGTTTCCGGATTTCCGTCGAGCCATGCCGGGCATCTCGTATTGCTTGGACTCAAGGAACAGGACTATCCGGAGACGAAACGCATCGAGCAATGGCCGACCTGGGATCTTCCGATTCTCCGCTGGGCCAAAGCGCAAAATGCGGTCGCTGGATTCGCTCACTCGGGTTGGGGGCTCGAGGTGAAGACAGATCAATTGCCCAACTACGAAATGCCGGGCTTCGACGGTATTGGCGCGAACGAATACATCGTAGACGTTACCTATCCGAACACGGTGGACTTTATCTCCGCAGCGGACACTCCGTACGTCTGGGAATTGAATATCTGGTATCACACGCTGAATCTCGGTTTCAGAACGCGCATCTCTGGTGAAACCGACTTCCCGTGCATCACGGACAGTCGTGTGGGCCAGGGCCGCATTTATGCCAAGATAGATGGGCCGCTGACATATCAGGCCTGGATTGAGGCAATACACGACGGCCGAAGTTATGTGTCCGATGGCAGAAGTCATCTCATGGACTTCAGCGTGAATGGAGTCGATGTGGGCACGAAGAACAGCGAAGTAAAACTGAATGGGGCCGGCACAGCGCACGTAGCCCTAAAAGCTGCAGCATACCTCGATGCGGTCCCGACAAAAGCCAACCAGCGCGCAGAAAGCGAGCCCCCGAGCTGGTCTGCGCAAGTGTCGCCCAGAAACAGGGAATCCGATCCTTTCTTCTACACGCCCCGGGATGCGCTCAACGAGCGTCCTTACAGCGAGCGTCCTTACTGGCATATCGAGCGGGCGCGCATCGGAAACACGCGCGAGGTGCCGGTGGAGCTGGTCCTGAACGGCAAGGCGATCGCTCGAAAAGACATCCTCGCCGACGGCGCACCGCGTGACATCACGTTCGATGTACCGGTAGATCAGAGCGGCTGGCTCGCCGTCCGTATCCTGGGCTCCTCGCATTCGAATCCTGTCTTTGTGATCGTGGACGGCAAACCGATTCGCGCTTCGCGCGCCAGCGCGCAATGGTGCCTTGCAGCGGTCAATCAATGCTGGACGCAGAAATCGCCCAAAATAGCGAAAGCGGAACTGCCCGAGGCCCAGAAGGCTTACGATCATGCTCGCCAGGTTTACCGGCAGTTAGCCGGCGAATGCGAGCGCTAATGGCTAGCGATTCTTAAGATATCTGATTTTTTATAGTTGACAATTTTGCCGCGCTTTGCTTACCATCACGAAATAGGCAGGTAAGACGATGCTGATCGATTGGCGACATTCCGATCCCCGAATGGGCACTGCAATGCTAGCGCTTTGCACGGCTGCATTTGATCAGCTTGATCTCGTCGTAGCTGGCTAACATTCCCAGCCCGTCTTGGGCCGTTTCATCCCATAAAACTTCAAACGTAATAGGCGGCGAGGTGCGCCTCGCCAAGGAGAGGAGGTGCCGACTCATGCTGTTCAAGCGACTATGTATCAATGAAAACGAAAGAGTCATTGTGACCAGGAACGGCTCCTTCGCGTCTCTTCTGCTTCCCGGCGTTTACCGGCTCTTTGTCTGGCCCTTCACAAAGATCGAGACCGAATCTTACGACATAACTAAACCAATGTTTCGCAGCCGTTGGGAGGGCCACCTGCTTGGCAAGCGTCCGGATCTCGTCGCGGCTCACTTCATGGTCGTCGAGACAACGGAGTCGGAGATCGCCATGATCTTCGTCAACGGGATGCTCTATCAAGTGCTGCTGCCGGGCAAACGCGCGCTCTTCTGGAAAGACGCGGCTTCCGTATTGGCAGAAATGGTAACGGTTATCGAGTCTGAGCTGCCGGAACCGATGCTGACGGCGCTTGAGGGTTAGGCTGCAGCGCTCTCCTTCGCAGGAGAGCTGCTGCGGCCAGCCCGGCCACGAAGAACCCGACGATTTCTATCACGATGTAAGCGGCTGTGTAACTTCCCGGAAAACCATACCAGTTCCAATAAGAGATGTTTGTAGCGAGCGCAGCGAGTATTCCTGTAACCGTAACAAAGCCCACCCGTGCGAAGTAACTCGAGAGACGCGTTTGCGCAAGAAGGAAGACGGCAAGCAGGGCCTCGATCAGCTCCGTAATAAATTCGGTAACGAGCTGTCCCGGCGTAAGGGCCTTTCCTCCAGGTGGGTGATAGATCAAAAGACCGGACGGGTTGGTGGCGAGCTTCTCACTATAGCGCTTCATCGCGGCATTCCTTTGTTCGGAGCTGTCACCAGACTTCCAGCCCGAAGAGGGAAACAGATACATGCCGGAGGCGTCGCCGAGATTACTACGCATCTGGGCCAGCAAGGCGGGTTCGTCACTGGTGATTTCCTGTACCCCGGCGGTCGAAAGCGGGAGCGCCAGGTGAGCAATCGAGGTCCAGATATACATCGCAATCCCGCCGGCAATGCCGGCAAGGAAAAAACGACCGATTGACATACATGCCCTCCTGAATGGAATACGAATAGCGTACCGAAATTTGGAGGGGTCGCGGCGTTTGTTACCGCACTCTGCGCTTCGGTTCGCCTGGCCGCTTTCCTTCCGTACGTGTATTCACCGTATTGATCTGGATCACAGGCATGAGGGAGCGGCTCTCAGGTGGCCGGGCGGCAGCACGCTCGGAGAGCTCCTGGTTCAGAGTCTGGATGAAGCCTTCCATCTGCTTCTGCATCGCGTCCATCTTCTCGCGCATATTGAGAATGATCTCGACGCCCGCAAGATTGACGCCCAGTTCGCGCGTCAACTTCAAGATGACTTCCAAGCGCTGCAGATCCTCCTCGGTATACAGCCGCGTGTTGCCCTCGCTGCGGGAGGGGGCCAAGAGTCCTTCCCGTTCATAGAGCCGTAATGTCTGCGGATGAATCGCGTACTGTTCGGCCACGGCCGAAATCATGTACGCCGCCTTGCCTTTATTCTTTCCCATTTGTTGTCACCTGTCAGGCGGAAGGCTGCTGCACCTGGCTCCAGATCTCCGACCGCACATCCCCGGTTTGCACTTGCGCGAGCTCGCGTAGTAATTCCCGGGTACGTTCATTGTGCACGTCCGGCGAGTGGAGAACTACTTCCACGATCTCGTCGCCCCGTGAATTTTTACGCCCGTTGAACACTCCCTTTTCGCGCAACCGGAACTTCTGGCCGTTCTGCGTTCCTTGCGGAATCTTCAGCAACGACCGGCCGTCGATCGTGGGCACTTCGATTTTGGCGCCCAAGCCTGCTTCACTGACAGTAATGGGAAGCCGGATGTTGATGTTGTCTCCGTCGCGCTTGAAAAACGGGTGCTCATCCACTCTCACGGTGATGTAAAGATCCCCCGCCGGCCCGCCCGCGACACCAGCGTTACCTTTGCCGGCCACGCGCAGCCGCGATCCGGAGGCGACACCCTGCGGAATTCTTACTTCCACGGTGTCCTGCCTGGGGACGCGACCCTCGCCGCGGCAGGTCGGGCACGCATTGTTCAGACGACCAGTCCCGCCGCAGCGCGGGCAAGTGAGGTTGAATTTCATGGCTCCGGCCATTTGGGTCACTGTGCCTGTGCCGTCGCATTCGGGACAAACGGCGACGTTCTTGCCTGCCGAACCGGTGCCGTGACAGGTGTCACAGGTCTCCTGCCGCGAGATGCTGAGCTTCACCTGTGTTCCGCGGATAGCCTGCCAGAAATCTACGTTCAGGCCATATTCGAGATCCGCGCCGCGCTCGGGTTGCGGCGTGGCCTGGCGCGCACGTCCGCCGCCTCCAAACATCTGGCTGAAGATATCCCGAAACGATCCGCCCGTGCCAAAACCTTCTGCATCAGCATGCCCCGTCGAACGCTGCTGCTGCCGCAGGTACTCGGCAAAATCGAACCCTTCGAAGTTCATGCCTCCGGCGCCCGCACCCGGCCCGCCGCCATTGGGAGGAATGTTATCGGAATAGAAGCCGTACTGATCGTAGATCGAACGCTTCTTGTCGTCGTTCAGAACGTCGTAGGCTTCCTGAACATTTTTAAAACGCTCTTCTGCCGCTTTGTCGCCCGGGTTCAGATCGGGATGATACTTGCGGGCAAGTTTGCGGTACGCCTTGCGAATCTCTTCGGCATCGGCACCCCGCGCTACCCCGAGTATCTCGTAATAATCCTTTTTGGTTGCAGCAGGCATGAGGCAGAATACGGGGCCGGGCATGCCCGGCCCCTACAGTGATTAGTTATTTTTTGTCTTCGACGTCGACGAACTCGGCGTCGACGACGTTATCTTTCTTCTCTTCAGCTTGTGGTCCGGCCGCGCCGGCTCCGGCCCCGGGGGCACCAGCACCGTTACCGCCTGCGCTGGTCGACTTGTACATCGCCTCCGCCAATTTGTGGCTGGCGGTGGTCAGCTTGTCGGTCGCCGAGTTGATCCGGTCAAGGCCGCCGTCGGCCATCGCCTTCTTGAGGTCCTCGATCGCCGATTCGACCTCCTTCGCATCCGATTCGGAGATCTTGTCCCGATGTTCCTTCAACATCTTCTCGACGTTGTAGACCATCGCATCCGCGCGATTGCG
>DATBHS010000003.1:0-34304 GCA_036557345.1 Bryobacteraceae bacterium | reverse complement strand
TGGAAATTATCCAGGAAACATTGCATAGTCAGGTCCAGCCAGTCGGGATCTCGCGTGCGATCGGTGCAGTGCGGAGAGATCAGCACGTTCTCCATATCCCACAAAGGCGAAGCGGGCGACAATGGCTCTTCTTCGAACACGTCCAGCGCCGCGCCCGCGATCCGCTTCTGTTCGAGCGCGCGAACGAGGGCCGCTTCGTCGATGACTGGACCCCGCCCTACGTTCATGACAATGGCCGTCGGCTTCATCGACTGAAAGGCGGCATCGCTCAGCATGTGCCGTGTTTCGGGCGTCAGCGGCGCGGCCGCCAGTACGACGTCAACCTGGCCCAGCATCTCGTAGAGTTGATCCGCGGCGAAAATGCGATCCAGAATCGGATCATTTTGGGACAATTGCGGCTTCCGCCGGGTAGCGTAAACCCTCACGCCCAGCGCTTTGGCCAGTCGTGCGCATTCCTGTCCGATCTCGCCATAGCCGACCACCCCCATCGTCTTGCCAGGCAGCCATTCCACTTTGAAGTCGTCCCAGTGGTGAGCGCGCTGGCTGTCGACGAGCCTGCGGACGTGCTTGTAGAAATACAAAATGCCGAGCACCGCGAATTCTGCCAAGGATCGTTTGAAGACCCCTTTGGCGTTTGTCACCGGGACCGGGCTCTCGATCAGCTCGGGAAAAAGCAATTTTTCGACGCCTGCGGAGAGGCAATGAACCCACTTTACGCCGTTCGCGTGACGCCAAATTTCGCGAAAATCAACCGTTTTGCCGGTGAGGCCCGAATAGAGGATGACCTCGGCGTTGGGGGCAAGGCGCTCCAAAGTGAACGTGTCGTTACCCACGGTAATATTAGCTGAATTACTGATAGCGCTGAGGTTCCGCAGCACATAGTGGTCAGGCGGGCAGACAACCAGCAGATTGGGTTTGGGCACCGGTCTCAATAGTTATCTTAAGCAGGCCCGGATTGGGTTCGTTTCGCAAAGTGCGCTAAACCTCGTAAACTAAAGATGTGGAACAACGTTGTACCTGCGGAGCCGTTTTGCCGGAGGAGGCCCGCTTTTGCCATAAGTGCGGCAAGCCCCAGTTTGAGGAAGACATCGCGCGGTTAGAGGCACAGGAAGCGGCCCTGCCAGTCCGGCCCGAGGCATCCACCACGCATAGCCCCGCGATGCGAATTGGCTTTGGCAATCTGCGGGCTGTTCTGATCACCATGGGGGTTGCAGCGTTTTCGCTCGTGCTCCTGTGCGCTGCGGCGATCGTTGCCCCCCTGTTCGGCCCAATCATCCTCTGCGCAGCCGGATTCGCTGCCGCCAAGGTCTATAAGACACGAACAGTCGAGCCTCTGTCGCCCGGTGGAGGCGCATTTCTCGGGCTGATGACCGGCCTCTGGCTCTTCCTGGTGGTTGCGATTTGCGCTGCAATCACAAGCGTTTACATTGCATCTCCGGAAGGCCGCGAGATCATGAAAGCCGCTATGCCCAAAATGCCCGAGGTTGCAAAGATGCTGGACGACCCGCACCGGTTCCTGATCAGCATTCTGGAAGGCTTGGTTCCGATGTTCTTTATTGCCACCATTTCTGCGGCGTTCGGCGGTATGCTGGCCGCACGAACCTCTGCCCGCCGCCGGCCATCAGCCTGAGCTTTCGAGTTCGTTTGGTAAAACAGCCCAGACGCTCGGGAACTGTCCATCTGGTTGTTACCCTGAAAATTCCGGGTCTGAATGAACAAGCCGATTCTTACGTTGACCGTAAATCCTGCTCTTGACCGGATTATTTCCGTCGACCGGCTGGTATTCGAGGATCGCGCCTATATCGAATCGACGACCGAGGCCGCCGGTGGCCGGGGCATCAACGCTGCCCGCGTGTTGACCAGCTTCGGAAGTGACGTGGTTGCTATCACCACCTCAGGTGGCAAGAACGGGCGCAGCTTCGAGAAGCACCTCGAGGACGATCGCTTCGGCAAAGAGATTGTGAAGATTCAAAATGAAATCCGCATCAATCTCACGATCTCCGATCGCCAGGGACTCTCGATCAAGCTGAATGAAGTGGGGCCGACGCTTTCGGTCGCCGAGCAGAAGAATGTGATTGCCGCCACCGGAAAACTGCTGACCAAAGCATCATGGCTCATGCTGTGCGGCAGCGTGCCGCCCGGAATGGACCTGCATTTCTATACCAAGCTGATTGAATTGGCAGCTAAGCACAAGGTGCAGACCCTGCTGGATACAGACGGAGATGCGCTTCTTCACGGCCTGGAAGCCAAACCGACGCTGGTCAAGCCGAATCAGTCAGAAGCCGAGCGTTTGCTGAATACCGCGCTCATCACCCGCTCGCAGCAGATCGACGCTGTGCAGCGGATCAAGGCTCTGGGACCGGAATCTGTGGTGCTCTCGTTGGGAAGCCGCGGTGTGATTGCGGCAACGTCCACCGAGGGCATTCTTGAAGTCATTCCGCCGCCCGTAGATTCGCGGTGCCCCATCGGAGCCGGTGACGCGATGTCGGCGGTGATCGTCTGGTCGTTGCACCGGGGCGATTCGTTCAGTGATGCGCTGCGATGGGGTGTTGCAGCGGGAACCGCTACTTCCAAGCTGCCCGGGATTACGCTGGCGAACCTGGAGCAGGCGAAAGAGATCTATTCGAGGGTGCAGATCAACCGGATTGTACTGTGAAGGTTAGTCGTACTTTTCGTAAATGATTTGCTTGCGATCGAAGCCACGGCGCTTCAGTTCCTTGCGAACGTCGTCGACCATCTCCTTCAGACCGCAGACATAAACGTCCACGTTGCTGATTTCATCCGGCGTGCGCAACGCAAGCGCCTCGTCGATATGTGTCTGTACCCGCCCGGTCAGGCCGGTCCAGGACGAGGTCGGGCGCGTGATGGTCGGCATGAAGCGAAAGGTTGGATACTGCGCGGCGAGCTTCTCGAATTCCGCGCGGTACAGCAACCCTTCTTCGTAACGAACGCCGAACAGCAACGTGACACGCGGCTGCGTTCTGGGCAGGTGGTCGAGCAGCATCGATCGGAAAGGCGCGATGCCGGTGCCGGTAGCGATGAAGACCGCGCGCCGTCCCGGATGCCGCAAAGTGAAGAAGCCGAGAGGCTCGTGAATGTCGACTTCGTCGCCCGGCTTGAGCTCGAAGAGATAGGTCGAAACGATGCCGTCGGGAACGTGATTCAGGCAGAGAGAAAAACGGTTGCCGGCGCGCGGTGAGGCGATCGAGTAAGCACGGGTGATCTCTTTGCCGTCCACCGGCTCGATAACGGAAATGAACTGTCCGGGCGTGAACGAAAAGTGCTCCACACTCGGAACTTCGAACTCGAAGTGATGCACCTCCGGCGCAAGCTCCTTCCAATTCAGCAACCTGGCTTTCAGCGTAAATATCCTCTCTATAAAATGATGCTGGGCGCGCTCTCTTCGACGCCAGCACCCGGCGTCATCTGACGCAGCAGATCGAGGAACATGCGCCCGCGGGGCCGTCCGTTTTGGGTCTGTTGTCCGATACGGTGCAAGAAGACGAAGATCCTTAGAAGATCCGCATTGCGCAGCGTGAACACGCCTTCGCGCTCCGCTCGGGCCTTCTGATAATCATCCAGCGAGGCGTTGAAAGCGCGTTGCACGGCTGCCGCGACATGATTCTCCGGCCGTGTCTCATAGATCAAGCCCGAGTCCAATGTTCGATAGGTCTGAATCAGCGCGTCGAGCGCCGCCATGACGTCCGCATCGGTGGCGCCCGGTGCCCGGGTCGCGGCCTCGACCAGCGAATATACGCAGAATAGCAGGACCGGCTCGTGGGTTTCGAGAAAGTCTTCTGTTACTGCGATGTCCTGGTTGGAGACTTGCTCCGGGGAGACGGGCAGGGGCTTTTCATGCCGATGCGACTCCTGCAGGTACTCGCAATGTAGCGGGCAGGAGAGCGACACTTCACGCTCCGTTCCGCAACAAATAGTACAGATGTCGCCATCGACGGCGGGACAGTTTCGCCTGGCGCGGCGCTTTCCGCAGATTTTGCACAGAATTGGTTCAGGCATTCCCTACCGAGTATTATCGAATCAAGCCCGATGCAACGAGTGGATCTGTACATCAAGGTGACAGTCGATTTGGACGAAGATGAAAAACCGGAGCGCGTGGCCGGCGAGATTTGCCGGCAGCTCGAGAAACTCTACGTCGTTCGTTCGGCTGAATTGTCAAATACCGTCGTCCGCGAGTAAGTTAGCCCAAGAGTTCCTGGTGCACGCGGGTCAGGAACGCATCCGTCATTCCCGCAATATAGTCGCAGACGACTCGCTCGATAGGCGCAGCGGAGAAGTGCTCGCGATAAGCACGCGATACATGCTCGGGATGCTCGACAAGAAATGTGAACAGCTCCGCCATCCGGCTCACTGCCGCGTTGCGGTCGCCCGTAAGCTGCGAATGCGAATAAACGCGCTGAACTAAAAGGCCGCGCAATTGCCGGTTCAGCTCCGCAGCTTCCGGCGTCATTTGCGCGAGCCGGTAATCCAGGGCGCGGACATCCTGGAGATCCTGGACGCGCGAGCGCTCTACGGCTTCCGACGTGCCGTCGATCAGGCCACCGATCAGGAGGTTCATGAGCTGGCGCTGGATCTCCCAAAAGCGGACCCGCGCCGATGCTCCGGGAAATTGTGTATCCACGTGTTCGGCGAGCTGGGCGGCCAGTGGAACAGCGTCCGCGATTTCCTCAACAGAGATAAGCCCGGCGGAGAAGCCGTCATCCAAATCCGCCGTAGTGTAGGCGATCTCATCTGCCAGGTCGATCAGTTGAGCTTCGAGCGGAGGGCGCTGCCCGGGGAGAAGATCCTGCACGTCCTGATCTTCATTCGTGTTCAGCTCACGCGAGTGCTTGATGATCCCTTCACGCACTTCGAAGGTCAGGTTCAGTCCATCAAAGCGTGCGTACCGTTCCTCCAGCAGATCGACGATACGAAGCGAGTGGCGGTTGTGCTCAAACGAGCTTCCAAAGCCGCGCATTTGCCGGTCGAGCTCCTTTTCGCCGACATGTCCAAAGGGCGGATGCCCTAGATCGTGCGCGAGCGCCAGGGTTTCGGTGTACTCTTCGTTCAGGCAGAGCGTGACGGCGGCGGTGCGAGCCACCTGTGAGACTTCGATGGTATGCGTCAGGCGATTGCGAAAGTGATCGCATAAGCCGGGCGCGAAGACCTGTGTCTTGCCTTCCAGACGGCGGAAGGCGCGCGAGTGGATGATGCGGTCACGATCCCGCTGGAAGTCGGTCCGGTAGGGGTGAGCGGGCTCGGGGAACCGGCGGCCTCGCACACTGCTCGTACCAAGGCGTAACCGGCCCAACATGCTTTCGCGTTTACTTTGAAGACTGAGCTGAGAGCTCGTTGACGGCCCTTGTCACCGCGGGGCGCTGGTCCGGAGTCTGCAGCGACTTCAGGATATTTTTTGCCTGTTGCGGGTTTGTACGTTCGTCCAGTTGGGCGAGGAGAATTTGCGCTTGCGCTTTTGACACGAGATCCACCGGCTTGTCAACGAGCGAGCGCAGCAGTTCCCGTGCCTCCGCAGCCCGATTCTCACCCGCATAGAGCTGCGCCAAGGCGATTTTGGCCAGCACCGCGGAGTCGCTATTGGATGCAGCGACGGCGCGCAGGTCCGATTCCGCGCCTTTGTTGTCGTTTTGCGCCGCTTTCAGAGTTCCCAGATAGTACTGGGCAATGAATCCCTCCCGAGTTCCACCATCTTTCGCGACCACTTGCGACAGAGCCTTGATCGAGGCTTGCGTCTTTGCCTCCTGGGTGGGGAAACTCTTTCCGAACTGATTCGCCTGAGGGCCTACCTGAGCCTCTAGAACTTCAAATGCAGCTTGCAGGTCGTGTTGACGAACGGATTTACGGTAAGACGAGTACCAGAATGCCCCGCCTGCAATGGCCAGGATCACAGCCGCCGCGATTGCCCACCGGGTGACTTGCTCGCGATTCGAGGAAATATAATCAAGCGAGCGGGAAACTGCATCGGTAAACTGATCGTGCTGCAGTTGCTCCTTTAGTTCGTGACGGGTCAACGCGTACTACTGCCTTTCAACTCGCAATTTAACGGGTGAGCTTCTAGATTAGGTTAGCACGCTGAAACCGCTCGGCCCCGAGGGCGCCAGTCTGGGGCCTTACGACTGCAGATCGGCTAAGTCGCGGCGGATGGCATACTTCACCAGGCCTGCCACGTCATGTATGTCGAGTTTGCGCATCAAGCTAGACCGGTAGGTGTCTACTGTCTTCGGGCTCAGTGAGAGGCGGGCTGCAATCTCTTTGGCGCGAATGCCTTCCACGAGCAAGGAAAAAACCTGAAACTCGCGGCTGCTGAGCGATTCCAGCGGGTCATCGGCATGGTTGCGCCCGGTTGTTTCGCCGAACAGGGACATCACTTCAATTTGCGGCGACACATAAATGCCGCCCTGAGTAAACTGGCTGAGCGCTTCTGCCATTTGTTCGGATGAGGAGCTCTTCAAGAGATACCCGCAAGCGCCTGTCCGCAGCACTTCCAGCACGGTCTTCCGATCTTTCCGGACGGAAAAGACCGCGCACCGGGTGCGCAGCCCCTCCTCGCGAACACGACGGATTACTTCCGTTGCTGCCAGATCGGACAGGCCGAGATCGAGCAAGGCGATCGCTGGCTGCAACCTCCGAATTTCGGCCAGGGCCGCAGTTGCAGTGCCGACCTGCGCGACGACACGAAATCTCGGGATGGAGTTGCACAGCGCCGCAAATCCTTCGCGTACGAGCGTCAATTCATCGGCGAGCAGTATATCGACGGAACGCGGCTCGACGGACTGTAGAGCGGCGCTTTGAGAAGCAAATCCAGGCATTGGCTGTATTGGCACGTTATGTGCTAACAACAATGTGGGATACGCCAACTACTTATCTCAACCGGCCTGAATCGTACGCGTTTGCAGGACTTTACCGGGAATGGTGCGCGCTAGGCAAAGCTGCGGACTGCGTCCGCCTCGTCATCGAACACCTCGAATACGGTATAGAGCTTTGTGATCTGCAGCAGGTCCTTGACGCGTTTCGATAAGCCCATGAGCTTCAGGTGTCCACCATTGTTTGTTACGGTCGTAAAACCTGAAACCATTTCGCCGATTCCGGAACTGTCGATGTAGGAAACTTCGGCCAGGTTGAGAAGCAGCTTCTTGTTTCCCTTGGCGGCGAGTTCGCGGATCGCGTCCCGAAATGCGCTAGCGCCCTCGCCCAAGGTAATTCGACCGGCTGCATCAATTACGGTGACATCGCCAACCTGGCGGGATGCCAATTTAACGCTCACTTCTGCCTCCTTCGTGGATCAGGTTTGTGTGAAATCGAGTCTCAAGATTGCTGTACATTCTTGACCAGACGAACTTCGGTTCCCCCGCCGGACCGTGCGTGGAGATCGAATTCATCCATGAAAGCCCGTGCCAGCAGCAGACCTCGGCCGGACTGGCGCAACAAGTTCTCAGGAGAAAGCGGATCGGGGAGCGAATTCAAATCGAATCCTTCGCCCTCATCGCCAATAGTAACGGTAAGCCTGGTACCCGATCGCTCAATGTCCAGGTGAACCTTCTTGTTCTTGTTGTAGCGATTGCCGTGCACAACAGCATTTACCGTACATTCGCGAACAGCCATGCCGATCTGATGCTGCTCGTCTTCGTCAAAACCGAGTTTGTCGGCTTCGCGAAGGGTCAGCTCCTCGGCCTTGTCGACACTCTGCAAGTTCGAATCAAGGCTGGTTTGAAATTTCTCCATCTTGGTCTGCGGGCGCCACGGCATAGCTAAGCCTCGCAGCCAAGCGATGCTTGGTGAACACTCATCCAAATAATCTTCCGCTATTCTGCCAGAGCCTCGCGCCGTCGGTGGCCGGGCGATTATCCGGGAGATCGACTGCTCCCAGCTTATATGCAAGCGATTTAAGCCGGATCGCCCACGATAATGCAGCGAGCCTCCAGAAGTCAACTTCGCTTCGCCCACGAGCACGCCGGTTCTCCCTCAACGCGAGTGCTGTGTTTGGCCGAATACAATGGGAGTTCCCATGCGGATTGCGCTGGCTCAGATCAACAACACGGTGGGTGATCTGGGAACCAACGCGACGAAGATCCTCGATTTTTCCCGCAGAGCGGAACGGGCTGGCGCGGAAATGGTGGCCTTCCCCGAACTGGCGCTCACGGGTTATCCGCCGCGCGACCTGGTAGAGAAGCGTTCGTTCCTCGACCGGACCGCCGAGGCGCTGGACACAATCGCCCACGAATCGGCCGCGCTCGATATCGCCCTGATTGTTGGATACGCAGCAAGAGCTCCCGAGGGGCTGGCCATTCGCGCGCAAAATGCGGCCGCAGTCATTGAGAAGGGCAATATCGTATTCCGGCAGCGCAAGATGTTGCTTCCGACCTACGACGTGTTCGATGAGGCGCGCTACTTTCAACCCGCCGCCTCACAGGATCTATGCACGATCCGCGGAACGAAAGTGGCCATCGCGATTTGCGAGGACGCCTGGAATGACAAGCAGTTTTGGGAACGGCGTCGCTATGCGCGAGACCCTATAGAGGAGTTGGTCCATAAGGGTGCGGAGATGATTGTCTCCATCAACGCTTCGCCCTGGAATATCGGGAAACGCAAGTTGCGTGAGGACATCTTCCGGTCGATTGTGCGTCGCTTCGACTTGCCCGCGGTTTATGTGCACATGGTGGGGGGCAACGATCAACTGGTATTTGACGGCTCCAGCTTTGCCATGACGGCCTGCGGAGAACTGCGGGCGCAGGCCAAGTCGTTCGCGGAGGATCTCATCGTTTTCGACAGCAAAACGGGTATCGGCGACGATCACGCAAACCGGCTGGTAGGCGACGAAGCGGCATTTGAAGCTCTGGTGATGGGGACTCGCGATTACATACGAAAATGTGGTTTTCGGAGCGTGCTGGTGGGGTTGAGCGGCGGCATCGATTCCGCTTTGGTGGCCGCTATTGCCGTGGAAGCAGTGGGTAAGGAAAACGTAATGGGCGTGGGCATGCCCGGACCTTACTCGTCCGAGCACAGCCTGGCTGATGCCCGAGCCCTGGCCGAACACCTCGGCATCCGCTTCGAAGTGATACCAATCGGGCCCGGATACGATGCCATGATCGGTACCCTCGCGCCGCTGTTCACCGGATGCAGCACCGACACGACGGAAGAGAATCTGCAATCCAGGCTCAGGGGGTTGGTTTTGATGGCGCTATCCAACAAGTTCGGGTCGCTGGTCCTCACAACCGGAAACAAGAGCGAGATCGCAGTCGGATACTGCACGCTGTACGGCGACATGTGTGGCGGGCTGGCGGTCATCAGCGATGTCCCGAAGACAATGGTGTACCGGCTGGCGCGGGTCGCGAACAACAGGTATGGATGCCGCGGCTTGCCGAGGCCAATTCCGGAGAACACCTTTACGAAGCCGCCCTCGGCGGAGCTTCGCCCTAACCAGAAGGACACGGACAGCTTACCGGAATACGATGTTCTGGATGCCGTTCTCGCGGCGTACATCGAGCGGTACGAGTCCGTGCCGGAGATTGCTGCTGAGGTAGGCGTGTCCGAGGAATTGGTGCGAGACATCGTACGCAAGGTGGATCGGAACGAATACAAGCGGCAGCAAGCGGCTCCTGGTCTGCGCATCACGCCGAAGGCCTTTGGCGTCGGGCGCCGGTTTCCAATCGCACATAGGTTTACGGAATGAAAAAGATCATTGTCCTGGTATTCGCGCTGGGCGGAGTCCTGGCGATTCGAGACGCTGCTGCGCAGGCCGCGCCAAAACAACACGTCGGGCCGCTGCCAGGCGGAGGCTTTTTGCTGAATAGCGGTTGGACTATCCGACCGGCCGGGGAGCAAATCGCAGTCGATACATTTCCCATGAGCACGGCGCTTTCAAACAACGGTAGGTACCTGCTGGTGTTGAACGGTGGATACAATCCTCCTTCGATCAGCGTTATCAATGTCGCGGAAAAGAAGGAGGTGGGCCGCACACTGCTGCCGGACGCGTGGTTAGGTATCACAGTGGTCCCCTCGAAGGATCTCGTCTATGTGGGCGGCGGCTCGACCGGAAAGGTTTTTGAGCTTTCGCTCGATCCCACAACGGGAGCTCTGACCCGAACGCGCGAATTCGCTGCGGTGAAAGATTTGAACAACAAAGGTGACACGCTGATCGGTGACGTCACGTTGTCCTCGGATGCGCGCGTGCTATACGCCGCTGACCTCTATGGCGACAGTATTGCCGTGATTAACCTTCAGACCGGGGCCCTGACGGATCGCTGGAGAACAGGCAGACGGCCGTATCGAATTGTGGTCATGCCCGGCGGGCGTCAGTTGCTCGTCAGCTCGTGGGCGGATGGCGCCGTGTACCAGCATGAAGTGAGCAATGGAACGCAGGTTGGCAAGACACGGATCGGACCGCACCCGACGGACATGCTGTGGATCAACCGGCCCGCGCCGAGCGAGAGGGGCGAGTCAAATTTCACGGCGAGGCTGTTCGTCGCAGCCGGCAATACCAATAATGTGTACTCGCTGGGCGTAACAGCGGATGGCCAATTGACCATGCTGGAATCCATCAATGTGTCGATGACACCGATGCACCCGCTCGGGATGACGCCTTCCGCGCTCGCCACCGACAAACGCGGCACTCGCCTATATGCCGTGTGCTCGGATGCAAACGCGGTAGCTGTTGCAGACATCGCGGCGCCGCGCAGCCGTGTGCTCGGCTTCATTCCGACGGGCTGGTATCCGACGGCGGTTAGCACGGCCGGCGAGAGCGAACTGATCATTCTGAACGGGAAGGGTCTGGGCAGCAAGGCGAATCCGCACGGGCCCAATCCGACGGTGCGCGTGGCGCGAGTTCAGGAAGGTTCGCCCTCGCCTCCGGCAGTCGAATACGTTGCCCACACCCAGACAGGCACCGTGGCAATGCTGCCGGTTCCGAAAGAGGAGCAGCTTTCAACATATACACGAACCGTGCTAGAAAACTCGCCCTATCGGGACGAAATGATTTACGGACCGATTACGGATGAGCAGGAGGGCTTCTTTTCGCGCACACAGGCGCACGAGTCACCAATACAACACGTCATCTACATCATCAAGGAGAACAGGACCTACGATCAGGTGCTCGGCGATATGGAAAAGGGAAACGGGGACAAGACCCTGAATCTCTTTGGTGAGAAGATAACGCCCAACCTGCACGCCCTCGCTCGCGAATTTGTTCTTTACGACAATTTCTACGAGAACGCGGACGTGAGCGCGGAGGGCCACAACTGGCTTTCGGCGGCGATTGCACCCGACTTCGCGGTGAAGACATGGCCCAATCAGTATGCCAATCGCACCAAAGTGTACCGCTATGAAGGCGGCGAGCCAGCCAATACGCCGCCCGCTGGGTACCTATGGGACAACGCTTTGCAAGCCGGTGTAACGATCCGCGATTACGGAGAGTGGGTGACTAATATTCCCTTGAAAGAAGTTAAAGGAACACGGCAGATCAAAGGCGTAAATGATCCTGTACTGGCGCAGTACACGGACATGAATTTTCGAGGCTTCGATCTGCAGTACCCGGACGTGGAGCGCGCGAAAGAGTTCATCCGTGAATGGAAGGACTTCGACTCGAAAGGGCAGGCCCCGCAGTTGATTATCCTGCGCCTGGGCACCGATCACACCATGGGGACGAGGGCCGGAGAATTGACCCCATTCTCGTATGTAGCGGACAACGATTATGCCATAGGCATGGTCGTGGATGCAGTTTCCCATAGCAAGCTTTGGGGGTCGACGGCGATATTTGCGATTGAAGACGACTCACAGAACGGACCCGATCACGTCGATTCGCATCGCGCGCCGGTCTGGGTCATTTCACCGTTTACACGTCGCGCCGTCGTCGATTCGGCGATGTATAACCAGACGAGCGTTCTTCGGACCATGGAGCTGATTCTGGGATTACGGCCCATGACGCACTTTGATGCCGCGGCGCGGCCCATGTTCGGCGGTTTCACGCGCCAGGCGAATACGCAGGCATATAACGTGATTGCGCCGAAAGTTTCGCTCACAGAACGGAATCCGCAAAACGCGCCTATGGCTGCGCAATCGGAACAAATGGACTTCTCGGATGCGGATTTGATTGATGATGATGAACTAAACGATGTCCTGTGGCGTGCTATCAAGCACACCGATCCGCCTCCTCCTGTGCGCAGCGCGTTTGGGCGATAGACGCTAGCATCAAAATGTGCCTGCTCCCCGGATCATGGCTTACGAGGGCTTGCTCCTTGCTGTTGCCTCGGCCGCTCTCCTGGCACAAAGCGGCGTTCCGCCAGGCGTTCCGGGCACGATTGAAGGCCACGTAACCAATGCGGTAACCGGCGAGCCGATTGGCGGCGCCTCGGTGCATTTATATCCGCTTGGTCGCCGCGGCGGAACAGCGGCACAGGCGCAGACGATTGGTTCGCAGTCCGACGGCATCTTTCGATTCGAATCGGTCCCGCAGGGAAATTACTTTCTTTCGGCGGAAGCCAGCGGCTATGTAACCGCGGGGGGCCGCTGGCGCGCGCAGCGGCTGGCCGTCTCCAGCGGACAGCAGATTACGGGCGTGGTCGTTCAACTGAATCCGCAAGGCGCAATCAGCGGGAAGGTGCTGGATGAGAATGGCCAAAGCGTACCGGGCGCAACCGTGCAGGCGTACACCACCTATGTGATGCGCGGACGGTTGCAACTCAGGCGAGGCACATCGGTCAATGCCGGCAAAAACGGCGAATTTACGCTGAAAAAATTGAATCCCGGAAAATACTACATCAGCGCAGAACCTGAGGAGCCCGGCAGGAAACCTCGCACGCGAAAGGAACGCACTGCTCCGGACGCAACAGAAACTCGCGACGTTCCTGCCTCTGCGCCCGGCGGCTTCGTGCGAACGTTCTATCCAAGCGCCCTGGATGTGCAATCCGCAACGCCCCTCGACATCGTAGCTGGGCAGCCGACCACCGAGGCGGACATCCGGCTGCGAAGAGCGACGACGTACCAGGTAGCAGGCCGGATCGCGCAGGTTGACGGCGCGCTGAGCCGCGCGACGGTTCTGCTCTCGCCTCGTGACACGCTCGACTCCAATGTGCTTGGAATGAGCGCTCGTCTGGCGGATGATGGCACTTTCAAGATCAAGAATGTGCTGCCGGGAAGCTACACGCTGTGGCTGATCGGTACCTACTCACCCGGCGAATCGTCATCCAACCGCCAGGGAGGATTCCGGCTCTTGGGACGTCAGGACATCGACGTAAGCGCTAGCAATATTGCCGGTGTTGTGTTATCGCTAACACCGGCTGTAAACCTGACCGGCCATGTCACGGCCGACGGAATCGACAGGCAACGGCTGGCTCAATTGCGCGTAAACTTCGTGCCGGCAGGGCAGGTGATGCTGGGGACGTTCCAGAGCGCGGCCGTGGATGGAAACGGAGATTTTGTTTTGCCGAATCTGGCACCTGGCACATATAGCGTACGTGTGAACAACCCTCCGGCAGGAACCTACCTGAAGGAAGTGACCTACAATCGTCAAGACATTACCGCCAGCGGCCTCGATGTTTCACTCGGTGGCGCGGGGGAGATCGGCGTGACACTTCGTTCGGGCGCCGCGGAGGTGGATGGCACGATTCAAGCGGGAAGCGGGGCCCCTGCGGGTCCAGGCACAATTGTCGTCCTGGTTCCCGACGAGGTAGCGTCCGATGGATACGGTACGCTAACCGGTTCTGTTTCAGGCGACAGCTTCGTTATCCAGAATGTGCCTCCCGGACATTACTACGCTTTTGCCGTCGACCATTGGGACAGCGTTTGGCAGAACGCTGACTTCCTGCGGGAGATACAACGTGAAGGAACAAGCATCGAGATGGAAGAAAACGCTCGCACTCAGATCCAATTGCCGGTTATCGGATCCGACGAAGTTGAACTTACGGCGGCTCGCCTGGGCCTGACAGCGCAGTAAGGAAATACCAAGTCACCTTTGTTCACGCACGCTTCCGCTGCGTGAGCCGTTTTAAAACCGAATGTCGCAGCGAGCTACGCAGCGCAACGCACTTTGCCGTCGGCGACTTCCTGCAAGACTTCCAACAGCAGATCTTTCTCTATGGGTTTTGAGAGGTGCCGGTCCATTCCGGCTGCGAGGCAGCGTTCCTGGTCGCGCTTCATGGCGTGCGCCGTGAGGGCGATGATCGGAATATGCCTGGGGCCGGACGATTCGATTTTCCGAATCTCTCTTGTGGCATCGAGGCCATCCATTTCGGGCATTTGGATATCCATGAGAACAGCATCGAATTCCCAGTTAGACCGCCGCAGTGTTTCTACCGCTTCACGGCCGTCTGCTGCGACGGTCACACAATGGCCGTGTTTCTCCAGGAGCCGCTTCGCCAGACGTTGATTCACGGCGTTGTCCTCCGCCACTAGAATGCGCAGCGATGTCTCCTTCAGGCGGCGAGTCACCGCTGTATGTGTGGCGCCATCTTGGCGTGCTGTTTCGGGGAGTTCGAAAACCGCAGTGAAATAGAAATCGCTCCCTCTGCCGGGCTCGCTCTCAACCCAGATCTTTCCTTTCATCAGCGCGACTAGCTGCGAGCAGATGGTCAGACCCAGGCCCGTACCGCCAAACTCCCGAGTCGACGATCCATCTGCCTGAGTAAAGGCTTCAAAGATCACAGCCTGTTTGTCCTTGGGAATGCCTAAACCGGTATCGCTTACGCGAAACTTCAAAGTTGTGGATGAACTGCCTCGATCGATCGCCTGCACGCCAATCAAGACGCCGCCGCGCGAAGTGAACTTGACGGCATTTCCGACCAGATTGAGAAGAACCTGCCGGAGGCGAGACGCATCGCCCGAAATGAATTCAGGGACTTCGGAATCGAGCGAAAATCGGAGCGAAAGCTCCTTCTCGCTCGCTTTCACAGAAACTGCGGCGACTACCTGATCGAGACATTGCCGCAGGTTGAACGGCGCTGCTGTCAGGACAAGCTTCCGTGCTTCGATCTTGGAAAAGTCCAGGATGTCATCGATGATTGTGAGCAGCGAGTTTGCCGAGAATTGCACGGTCTCCAGGCATTCTCTGCGCTCGCTCTCGAGTTCTGCCGTAAGAGCCAGGCCGGTCATGCCAATGATTCCGTTCATCGGCGTCCGAAGCTCGTGGCTCATATTGGCCAAGAATTCGCTCTTGGCTCTGTTCGCGTCTTCTGCCGCTTCTTTAGCGTGTGTCAACTCTATCGTGCGTTCGCGAACACGCTGTTCCAGTTCGTCGGCGAGCTGACGAAGCTTCCTCTCGCTGCTGCTTAATGCTTCTGTGCGCTCCGTCACTAGCGCTTCTAATTTCCTTTGCTGTAAACGAAGCCGGCTCACGCGGATTCGGTAGGCTGCCGCGAAGATCCCGAGAATAGACAGAGCCACAGCAGCGCTAAATGGCCACGTCTGGTAAAAGTGAGGCCGCAGTGTAAACGAAATGCTGGACGGGCTCCGGCTCCAGACACCGTCTGAGTTACAGGCTATAACCAGGAACCGGTAGCTTCCGGGCGGAATATTGGTGTAGTAAGCTGCGCGTCGCGGTCCGGCATCGGTCCAGTCCCGGTCGAACCCTTCGAGTATGTACTTAAATCGTATCTTTTGGGGCTCGATAAAGCTGGTTGCCGTATATTGGAACTCGAGTTGCCCTTTGCCCGGTGGAACGCTGGATAGCGCGCTCCCCGCCACCTTGTGTTTGTCAATGAGGATATTTTCCACAAAGACATGGGGCTCAACCCGATTCACGGTTAAGTGACCCGGGTCAAGAACAGCAACTCCCTTCATTGTTGGAAACGCAAGGCGGCCATCTCTCAATCTGTATCCGGCGGGCTGAAACCCGCCGTTGCATTCTCTGCTTTTCAGGCCGTCAGCCACGCCGAAATAGCGCGAAGACACCTGGCGAATCCTGTGTTCCGCAAAGGCATTGAGCTGACTCTTCGCTACGCGAAAAATTCCTCGGTTACTGCTCATCCAGAGGTTCCCGCGGCCATCGTCGAGAACCTGCCACACTGTATCGTCAAAAAGTCCGTCGCGACTGGAAAAGCTGGTAAATAGGCCCCTTTTAAGGAGATTGAGTCCGCCCCCGTCTGTTCCGATCCACAATGCGCCATCGGAGTCCGCCACAATTGCCCGAACGACGTTGCTTGACATGCCGTCAGCGGTAGTGTAGGTGTGAAAGCGGCCGTTGCTGAAGTGCATAAGTCCGCCGCCGGTCCCAATCCAGAGCGTGTGGTCCTGGTCTTCGGAGATGGCAAGGACGCCAAGGGACCCCTTGTCTTTCATGCTGTAAGTTTCGAAGCGCCCTCCATCGAAGTGACTTAGTCCTTCGCGAGTGCCCACCCAAAGGTCGCCCTTGCTGTCGGAATAAGTGCATAAAACAACGTCGTTGGGCAGACCGCTTTGAGCTTTAAATACGGTAAGCTTACCGTTACTTAGCCGGGTCAATCCGCGGCGAGTCGCGAACCAGTGATCCCGGTGTCCATCCTCTGCAATGGAAAATACTTGATTGTCAGGCAAACCGTCACGCACGCTGAAATTTGTTACGCGGCCATCCTGCATCCGGTTGACTCCGCTGTCGCTCGTTCCTACCCAGAGCGCTCCCTCGCGATCCTGATATACCGCCAGTATGATGTCGCTTGAAAGGCCTTCCGGTTTTCCGTATGTTGCGAAGGACGCATCTCTAAACCGGTTAAGACCTCCTCCCGAACTCCCGACCCACAAGGCTCCCTCGCGGTCTTGAGTTATCGCGCAAACATCGTCGCCTGAGAAGCCTTCCTTTTGGGTAAGATGCGAAAACCTTTCCGCCTCAAATCTATCGATTCCTCCTCCCATAGTGCCGAACCATAAGGTTCCGGAGGCATCTTCGAAGATGGACCAGATGCTGTTGCTTGACAGGCCATTCCGGGTTGTGTATGTTGTGATCCCGCTCGAAGTGAGACGAGCCAGGCCTGTCCCGCCGGTTCCAGCCCACAAAGCCCCTGTACGATCTACATAAACCGTACGAATATCATCACCCGGCAGGCCGTCTTCCCTGGTTATATTGACAAACCTGCCTCGAGTCCAGTGGCTCAAGCCTGCATGCGTTCCGATCCATATCCCGCCGTTACGGTCTCCACACAAGCTGAAGACAGCGTTGTCGGCAAGACCGTCCTTGCGAGTGTAAACTTCGAACCTGTCGTTCCGAAGGTGATTGAGCCCGCCGCCGTCCGTCGCGATCCACAGGTCTCCTTGCTCATCTTCATAAAGCGCTTTAACAAACTCGTTGGAAAGACCTTCATGCTTTCCGAAGGTTTTGAATACGCCATGGCTCAGGGACGTAAGGCCACCGCCATGAGTCCCGATCCATAGCGCGCCGCGATGATCCACCAGAAGCGAATCGACTTCGTTACTTCGCAGGTCGGGAGTATTCCGGCTATCGAAGGTGAAGAAGCGTACGCCATCGAAACGCGACAGCCCCTCTTCTGTACCCAGCCAGAGGTAGCCGTCCGGCGTCTGAGCAATTGCAAGGATTGAGTTCTGGGGTAAGCCGCTCTCGGTTGTCCATACATCGTGGACATATTGGGTGATCGATTTTGAAGGATCCAGGCCTGCTTGCATCCCGCAAGGGCGAATGCAGAGCGCGCCAACTAATGTAACAAGCGCGAGGGTCCTTGAATTCATCAGCAGCACACTCAGCCAGGCGCAAAACAGCGCGTCATCTGCCTCAGCAGACGTATCGGCCATTCTTCGAAAACGTATTAGGTGTTCCTAGTACTTTGCCGGGTTTTCGCAGCTAAACCGGCGCTCAGGCGGTCCGATATGAAACCTGAGGCAAAGAGAATTGGGGCGCTAAGACGCCTTGAAAGAGACGTTTATAAAAATGAAAAAATGTTCGAGGATACTAGGACTGGTGTTGATCGGCAGCACATTCGTGTTTGCCTCTTCACCTAAGATTTCACCGGATTTACACGGCATAGATCCAAATTCTAATGTCCGAGTCATCGTTCAGTATTCCCAAATGCCGGCCATCAATCAAACGCAAAGCGGCGGCGGTGGCCTGCTAGGCGGTCTGCTGGGCGGCGTTCTAGGCCTGGTGGGCGGAGTTGTGGGCGGTGTCGTGAATCTGGTATTCGGCGTTTTACACGCCGTCGTGTATACCGTTCCCGTTTCGTCGCTCGAAACTCTCGCTAGCGATCCGACTGTCACATACATTTCCCCAGACCGGCCGCTCGCTGGGCAGCTCGATTATTCGACCGCCGCGGTGAACGCAAATTCCGCGTGGAGAGTCGGATTAACTGGGAGCGGCGTAGGAGTTGCCGTAATCGATAGTGGGATTTATTCGAGTCCTGACCTCAAGGTTCTTGGATTGCTTCCTCGTGTGGTCTACACGCAGGACTTCACCGGCGGCAACGGAGCCGATCAGTTTGGTCACGGGACGCATGTTGCCGGCATCATCGGCGCAAATGGGACGAGTTCAAACTGCTTCAACTGTAAACGGTCCTTCGTCGGTGTTGCGCCGAATTCCTCTCTTATTAATTTACGTGTGTTGGATGGTAACGGCCAGGGTACGGACAGTGCTGTAATTGCAGCTATCGAGCGCGCCATCGCGCTAAAGCAGCGCTACAACATTCGTGTAATCAATCTCTCATTGGGTCGCCCGGTTTACGAGGGCTATAAACAGGACCCGCTATGCCAGGCGGTTGAAGCGGCGTGGAAGGCCGGCATCGTAGTGGTCGCAGCGGCCGGGAACGATGGGCGCGACAATTCCGTGGGAACAAATGGCTACGGCACGATTGAATCTCCGGGTAATGATCCCTATGTAATCACTGTGGGTGCGATGAAGGCGATGGGAACCTATCCTCGCACAGACGATTTAGTCGCGAGCTATAGCTCGAAAGGACCGACGGCTATTGATGAAGTAGTAAAGCCGGATATCGTGGCTCCTGGAAACCATGTAGTCTCGCTTCTGGCTCCCGGCTCGACGCTCAGCAGCGATTCGCAGAATGCGGTTCCGTTGTCCTACTACCAATCTACGGCGAGCGCATCGCCATCGACAAAGTTCCTGATGCTGAATGGAACCAGCATGGCGACCCCGGTCGTGAGTGGCGCGGTAGCCGATATGCTGCAAGGCCAACCATTTCTTACGCCCGATCAGGTGAAGGCTCGCCTGATGAAGACGGCATATAAGGCCTTTCCGGCTTCGAGCACTGCGGTGGATCCGGTTACGGGTGAAACATTTGTCAGCCAGTACGACATGCTGACGATTGGCGCCGGCTATCTTGATCTGGCAGGTGCATTATCGAGCAAGGATGTTGCAACAGGTTCAGCGATGTCACCTGCCGCTCACTATGATGCAGCTTCCGGAAATGTGTATCTCGTCTATAATTCTTCCTCTGTCTGGAACAGCGGAATTGGCGGCACACGAGGGCTATGGGGAACGCAGGCAGTTTGGGGAACTTCGGTCGTGAGCGCCAGTGGTGCGGTGATCGGTACAAATCAAGCAGCCTGGGCCACGAACTCTCTCTCAGGTTTCCAGGTGATCTGGGGTACGCGAGGCTTATGGGGCACAAGAGGCCTGTGGGGCACCTCGGATACTGACGCGGACAGGGGTCTCTGGGGTACCCGGGGGCTTTGGGGGACCGATTCATCGACTTCCGACTCGGACGTGAATTTCACGGTTAACTGAAGCGCTGTTAAGTTGTTTGGCAAGATCCCGCTGCCCGGCATCAACATGAGCCGGGCCGGCGGGATCTTCGCATTGATGCGGGCTGCGGAACCTTCCGGCGCAGGAAAGCGTATCGTATAAGTGAGGTTCAGCCATGTATTGCAGCTCCTGCGGTATTGAAGTTGCCGAGAATCATCGGTACTGTCCGCAATGCGGAACATCGACGGGGAAGGCAGAATTTATTTCGCAGACAGGCCGCCCGGCCAAGGCTCTAAGCCGCCCGCGCGAGGACAGGAAGATTGCCGGTGTATGCTCCGGAATCGCGCGGTATATCGGCATAGACGTGACGCTGGTGCGAATTCTTTTCCTGGTCTTCGCGGTCTGGCCCCCGACGGCCGGCTTGATCGTCTACCTCGTATGCTGGATCGTCATGCCGCAGGATCCGCTGCTTCTTCCGCCACCGCGCAATGCGCAAGCACAGAATGCGACGGTTACACCTTAAGCCACGAATGAACAAAGAGCCACAAATGAACGCAAATAGACACGAATCATTTGTGTTTATTCGTGTGCATTCGTGGCGGCGTAACTAAGCGGAAACGCGCTTGGCCTGCGCTCGCTTGCCGCCGAACGGAAGAACCCGGCGCGGCTGGGTGTCGGTGATGGGCCGAACGCGCAATGGCCTTTCCTGTAAAATCAATTCGCTCGCCTGGACCAGCCGGTCCGAGTGAAACCAGCGTTGAAATGGCCAGTCATGCAGGATGTTGCAGATGGCCGCGAGGGTCATGCCCTGATGGTGCGCCATCCAGCACCTCACCAGCTCGCACTTTCTTGATGTAAGCGCGCGGGGCCGTGACGCGGTGAAATCTGCAGATTCATAGAACCCGCAATCTCCCAGCCAGCGTTTGCGGACCATGCCGCGAAGATTGGCAACCGCACCGGCAGGATCGACCATGAGCGCGAGGCAGCTCGAGTACGGAGATATAACCAGCGATCCTTCTCGTGCCACGCTCAGCGCCAGACCCGGCACGCCGAAAGCGGCATACTGATAAATTCCTTCCGCATCTCGCTTGCTGTACGCGGCTTCGGAGATTCCCCACGGCACTCCGCGTGTTGTCCCATATAGCTGCTGAGCGCGGACGGCCGAGCGGACGGCGCGATCGAGCAACGTGTTCGGGTGCGACTTCATCCAGATTGCCGGCATCAGGTACTCGAACATCGTGCCCGTCCACGAGATCAGCACGTTTTGCCCTTCGCAGATCGTATGCTGGCGTCCCAGACGGAACCAGGAGTCCTGAGGCAATTCGCCCTTCGCCACCGCGATGAAACTGGCGGTGCGGCTCTCCGACGCAAGCAGATCGTAGCAGGACTTGAACAACTCTCCTTTGCTCACATCGAAGCCGATCGACAGCAGATTGCGATGCGGATCGACAAACATTTCGAACCCCATTTCATCTGCAAGGCGTCTCGAGCGAGCAGCGAGCGCAGACAAATGGGATGCCAGCTCCAGAAGCCTCGAGCGGCACAGCGGGATCTCAGCCTGAAGCCGTGTAGACAGCGCCAGCACTTCCTCGGAAACGGAGGCATCCGCCTTCAATAGCTGCAACTGCCGTTCGAGTTCGTCATAGAACGGGCCAGCGTTATAAGGGGCGAGCCCTATCTTCTGCGCGCCGAACGAGGGGGCAATGCTCCGCAAAGCTTGAAATTCGGGAGCATACCAGGGCATGAAGCGCGCTGCTTCCCCACGCAGCGCCTCAAGGCGGGTTTGCAGGCTCGCATGCCACCACGTGTTCTGCTTAGTTGCCGAGGAACTGGGAGCTGCCGCCGTTTGCAGAAGCTTAGGCAACCAGGTGTTGAGATCGCGCGAACTGGAGATTACGCCGGTCGTTTCGTCCGAAATGCGCTCGTAGTCTCGTAGCCCGTCGAGCGCATTCGGCCGCAGGATGGGTTCGTGGAGCAGCTCGATACAACCTTGTTCCAGTGTCCACAACGAAGCAACCAGGTTCCCGCTATCGACACTCGAAAGAAATAATGGCTCGAGCGGCCTCAAATTGACGGTGTCGTACCAGTTCGAGAAGTGCCCGAAATGGCGGGGCAGCTTAGCCGCGGAGTTCAGTGTCAGCTCCGTCAGGGATACGAATTCTGAAAGCGTCAGGTATCCGAACTCGACCGCAGCCTGCCGCGAATTCAGCAGCAGGCCGAGATTTGTCGGCGAGATCCTTTCCGCGATCCGATACGGCTGCTCCTGCACGTTATCCGGAATTAGCCAGTGATTTCCGGCAGTGCTGTATTCGGCGAAGTATCGCCAGGTCCGTAATGCGGTTTCGCGAAGGAACAAGCGATTCTTGTTTGAGAGCTCCAGATCTTCGGCATGCGGCGAGCGGTTGAGCCAGTTCGCCAGCGGATTCGAGCAGCACCAGGCGGCAACAAACGGCAGCGCATACGGAGCTGCTTCAGGATACAGAAATACGCCGAGACCAACGGCAATTGCCAGCACAGGTACCCAATTGAGATAGGTATCTACTGGCGTTCTTTTCCTGAGACCGAGCTCCGCTTCGGTGGCAGTCTCCCATTCCAGCAGCCGGCTGTGCGTAATGGTGTTGCGGACGATGGTCCTGATGATTGCATCCAGCGCCACCAGGGTCTGATGCGCCAGAAAGGCGATGTTCAGCAAGATGCTGACGTGTGAAGTGCCGAAGTCGAAAAGGGCCTCGCGGAAAGTAATCCAGTCTTGCCGCCCAATTGCGCGGATGGTCGCAAAGATCAGCCGGAAGTAGATGGGGAGAAAGAGCAAGGCCACCGTAACAAGCGTCCAGAAGCGGGGCCCCCCGGGCAGCCAAAACCAGCCTGCGACGAGCAGGGCGAAAGTAGCAGGCTCCACCAGACTGCGGCGAAGGTTGTCAATGATCTTCCAGCGCGAGATGAGCGATGTTGGATTCTCCGTTAGCCGCCTCGATTCATCGGGAACGCGGTTGAAGATCCATCGGACAATCTGCCAATCACCTCTCAACCAGCGATGTTTCCGTCGGTTATATGCGCTGTAATGGGACGGGTAATCGTCGATCACCTCAATGTCGGAGGCGAGTCCTGCGCGAGCGTATGCGCCTTCGATCAGATCGTGACTTAAAAGCGCATTCCGCGGGAAACGATGTTCCAGAACCTGCCGGAGAGCGTCAACGTCGTAAATGCCTTTGCCAGTAAATATCCCTTCGCCGTACAAATCCTGATAGATATCCGAAACCGCGCGGGAATAGATGTCGAAGCCAGTTTGCCCCGAGTAAATACTGGCAAGCCGCGACCGCGTTGCCGAATGAACGCTGATCCCCACGCGCGGCTGCAGAATGCCGTATCCACGCGTCACGATATTCAACTCCGGGTCAATCAGCGGCCGGTTCAGCGGGTGGGCCATCGCGCCTATCAATTGCTGGGCCGACCCTCGCGGCAACTGCGTGTCGGAATCGAGCGTCAGGACGTAGCGGATTTTTGGTAAGCGGGAAAGGTCGCCCGCCTTGACAGGAAAAGGATCGTATACGTTGCGTAGAAGTTGGTTCAGGTCGAGCAGTTTTCCGCGCTTGCGCTCCCATCCCATCCACGCTCCTTCGCGCGGATTGTAGACGCGGTGGCGGTGGAAGAGGTAGAAACCGCCATAGGGCTCGGCAGCGTATCTAATATTCAGTTCCTCAATCAACTGCGTAGCGAGATCGGTGCGCCGATCCTGTTCGCCCGCCGGCTCGGCCGTGTCCGGAAGATCCGTCAGCAGCGCATAAAATATGTTCCGGTCTCGATTGACCAGGTAACGAATCTCGAGATCCTCCACCAGTTGCCGGATCTGCTTGTCATTGATCAGCAGAGTGGGAATAGCTACGATCGTGGCGCTGGCAGGATCTACAGATTTGGAAAAATCGAGCTTCGGCAGGGCGTGCGGAGTCAGTACCGAAGTGACCAGGTAGTTCATCCACTCGACGGCCGCCTGCGTAGCGGGCAGAATTAAAAGAAGCGCCCCGATTACGATACCCCAGCCCCCGTGCGTCTTTACCACACTCAACGTGAGAAAAACAACCGTGATAAGAGTGACGAACTCGATGCCGATGATGTAGATTTCATCCGGGAATTTGCGGAAGAGCCTCTCGATTGACGAGCCCACCGAAGGTCGATACCCTATCCGGCGCAAAAGCTCTTCGGAGCCCTCGCGGTCCATGAGGTAATAACCGGCGTGGCGAAGGCGGTCCCGCAGCCCCTCCGGCGCACTGCGCTCGACGACGGCCCCTTCGGCCATTGTTACTGCGATGCGGGCGACCTCGATTTCGCTGACGTCCGAATGGGCGGCAATTTTGGCGATTCTGCGCCGGTAGCGCTCGCGGCTCTCGAAATCCATGCGTGGATACACGCCGCCGGGATCCAGATTCAGGACGCGATGTACTACGGAGAGCTTTTCGAGCGTCGCTCTCCAGTCGAAGTCGCCTACATAGCGCAAACTGGTAATGAGGCTTCCGATATCGAACGAAGGCGCGTTCAGCTCGTCGCTCCGGAAGGCTTCCAAAGCCTTGCGGCCGCGCTCGGCGATGAACTCCAAAAGGACTAGCTTCATCGCGTCCAAAATGCCCCATAGCTCCGAAAGCCGCAAAGGCTCGGTTTCCTGTACGGCGTCTATGTAAAAGGCGAATGTCTTGTCGTTCAGCCGGAATTTGCAGGCAGCCAGGAAGCTCCGCACCAGCACGACGCACCTGGGAATCGATTCGTCACTCGAGGTACGAACAACCGGCAGGCGGCCCAGCAGGCGCATCCCGTCATGAAGCTCTATCGCATCGGTGCGGATCAGCCGGAAGTTGTCATACAGCCACCTGAGGTCGTCCGATGGAGCATCTGTCGTTAACCGATACAGCTCATTTTCGAGAGCGCGCAGTCGCCTGAATGTCGTCCTGTAAAGCTGGCGAGGCTTGCCGGAACGGCGCGCGCCCGAAACCCAGGCGCATGAGCGCGCCGCTTGCGTGGCATGTAGACGCAGCTCCCTTTGCTCGTCGGCGGTCAAGCCTTCGAGCGGCGCAGCAGGTCGCTGTCCTGTTTCCGTTTCTTGCGAGGTCTCAGCCATCAAAAATGTGCCTCATCGGTAGCTCGATGCCTGCAGTTCGAACATTTCAGCGTACGTGCCTCCGCGCGCTACAAGACGATCGTGGCTGCCTTCCTCGGCGATACAGCCGTTTTCGAGAACAATGATTCGCTCGGCCATGCGCACCGTGGAAAAACGGTGAGAGATGAAGAGCGCCATTTTGCTCACCGTCAGCTCATTAAACCGTTCGAATACTTCGTACTCGGCACGAGCATCCAGCGCAGCCGTCGGCTCGTCCAGTATCAGGACCTGCGCCTCGCGAAGATAGGCGCGCGCGAGGGCCAGCTTCTGCCACTCGCCGCCCGACAAGTCCACGCCCCCTTCGAATCGCCGCCCGAGCATCTGCCTATACTGGCGAGGCAAGCGCCGTATCACGCCATCAGCGAGGCTTTTCTCCGCCGCGTCGCGGATTCGGTTCATATCTTTGAGGTACTCGATCCGGCCGACGGCGATATTTTCCTGCGCCGTCATCTCGTACCGCATGAAATCCTGGAAAATAACGCCGATTTCCCGGCATAGGTCATCGATATCGTACTCCCGCAGATCGACGCCGTCTAATAGCACACGGCCTCCGGTAGGGTCGTAAAGCCGGGTCAGCAGTTTGACAATGGTCGTCTTTCCCTGCCCATTCTGGCCGATAAGAGCGATCCGTTCGCCCGGTTCCAGGCGGAAGTTTAAATGGTTCAGAACCAGCCGCTCGGTTCCGGGGTAGACAAAGGAGACATTCTGAAATTCGAAGCCCTCGATAATGGGGCGAGGCGCCGCCAGCGCATTTGGTTTGGAGGTAACCGCAGGCCGCATCTCGAAAAATGCAAGGAGATCGGTCAGGAATAACGCCTGGTCGGCGATGCTCGACAGCGTGGAGAACATCTGCGAGATATTGTTCGAAGCATTCATGATGGAGGCGGTCAAAAAGACTAACGTGCCGACGCTGAAAGCTCCGTTCACCGTTTCCCAAATAGCCCAGGCATAGGCTCCGTAGTAGCCGGCCGTACTCAGCATCGACAACACCGACACCGCAGACAGCCGCCTCCGAAACAGGGCGATATTCTCGTCGAAAATCGTGTTTGAAAGACTCGTGAATCTGTCCGTCAGAAATGCGCTAAGCCCAAAAAGTTTCAATTCTTTCGCTGCTTCTTTGCTCCCTCCCACCTGGCGTAAGTAGTCGAGCTCGCGCTTTGCCGGGGTCTGCCGGAAGTTCTTCGCGTAATTCAGAAAGGCGAAATGGCTTTCGCCCAGGAAAGCCGGAATGAGACAGACGACCAGGACGAGCAGAAGCCAGGGCGAGAAAAAGACGATCGCAACGGATAGCGAAATCGTGGTAACAGTCTGCTGGAACAAGCGGCCGATCGACTGGATCATCCCCAGGCGGTCGGTTGCCTGCACGCGAGCCCGCTCGAGGCGATCGTAGTACACCGGATCCTCGTAACTTTGCAGATCGAGCTTTGAAGCATGGTCCATTACGCGGATGCTGATGTGACGTGTGTAGCGGTCCGCCAGCACCGCATCGTAGTAGTCAATCAGGCGGCCGAGGACGCTTCCGGCGATCGCCAGGGCGAATTCCAATGCCGTGAGCCACCAAAGGTGCGCGGAGAGCGGCTCCTTTCCGTCCACGATGGCCTTGACATTATTGATAATCAGCCCTGTAACCCAAGCCGTGCTGACCGGAACAAGAGATACGAAGACGCGAAACAACAGGCCCAACGCGACGACGTAGCGTCCTGAGTCCCAGACGATTTTCAAAACGGGCGGAACATTTTTCAACGCGTGTAAACGCTCGCGCCAGGGTGAAGCGTATTGCGGATTGATAGGTTCTGTCACGCCGAATTTGGGCCTGCGGCCCCTTGTTTTCCAGTGACCGTGTCAGGTTCAACTGCTGCTCTTAGCCTACAATTCCCTTTTACAGGGAATGACCGGCTTGTTATGAAACCAATGTTCCTGAAAGATGTCGAGCAGCATCGCGGCAAAGATAATTACACCCGTGCCATCGAGTTGATGCGCGGGGCGGGCCAGGAATACCCGCAGATTTTGCACATGTTTTCGTTCAAAATGAACGCCACCGTGCACCTGGAACGTTTCACGCAGGAAATGATGCGCGAACCGGCGCCTCTTTCTCCTGGAATACGCGAGTTGATTGCCGCGTATACATCGAGTCTCAACCAGTGCCCGTTTTGAACGAAGGCTCACGCCGCGGTCGCGGCGGAACTGTTGAAGGACGAGGGGCTTGTGGCGGGCGTTCTTGCCGATGTGGAGACATGCCGGCTGTCCGATGCGGAGAAGGCGCTATTCCGGTTTGTGCGGAAGGTGAACGATGATTCCGTTTCGATTGGCCCGGCGGATATCGACATCCTACACAAGGCCGGCTATACGGACGAAGCAATTTACTACGCCATTACTGTCTGCTCGCTGTTCAACTTCTACAACCGTTGGATCGACGCGAGCGGCGTGCATCCGATGAGCGATGAAGCGCACCGGGCAGGCGCAAAGCGATCGGCGATTCACGGATATATGCGCAGTTCTCAGCCAGCGCCCCAGCTCGAACCGAAGACCAAACCATGAGTTATTTTGCGAGACTGGCGGCAAGCTTATGTGTGTTTTCACTTCAAATTTTTGGAGCGGATTTCCGGTCGCCAGCTGTTCCGCTTGTTACGCATGACCCGTACTTCAGCATTTGGTCGATGGCCGATCGCCTCACCGATGCTCCTACCAAACACTGGACCGGCACCGTTCAATCCCTATCGAGCCTGGTGTGCGTAGATGGCAACGTTTACCGGGTTATGGGCGTCGAACCCCGTCACACCCCCGCTTTGTCGCAAACGCATGTAGAAGTTCTTCCCACCCACACTATTTATGATTTCGAAGGTGCCGGAATCCGGCTTACTCTTACGTTTTTCACGCCAGCACTGGCTGCTGATCTGGATATCCTCTCGCGCCCGGCCACCTATTTGACGTGGCAAGTGCAATCTGCGGACGGCAAAAGCCACCAGGTACAGCTGTACTTCGACGCAGGCGCGGATATCGTGCGGAACATTCCGGAGGAGACGGTCGTCTGGGGGCGATATCGAACCGGGGATCTTGAGATTCTGCGGATGGGTACACAGGAGCAACCCGTCCTGGAGAAATCAGGCGACGACCTGCGGATTGACTGGGGGTACGTATATGTGGTTGCCCCGCCGGAGACTGCGAAGCTTGAGGCCGGCTTTACGCGCCGCCAGACAATGCACGAGTTTGCCGACCAGGGCAGCCTGCCAGGATCGGACCGATTGGAGCCGGCGGAGCCTTATGAAGAGTCGATTCCGGTACTTGCCTTCTCCTTTGACCTCGGCACGGTCAACGTGACTCCGGTTTCCCGATTTCTTGTAATCGCCTATGACGATATTTATTCCATCGAGTACTTCGAGCGCAAACTGCGCCCGTACTGGCGCCGGAATCAACAGGAGCCGCTCGGTGTTCTTCTCACCGCGCTTGATGAGTACAAGACGCTTGACCAGCGCGGCAGGGAGTTCGATGAGAAGCTCATGGCGGATTTGCGGCGCGCAGGCGGCGAAGACTACGCTCGCCTCTGTGCGCTCGCTTATCCGCAGACGCTTGCGGCGCACAAGCTGACGGTCGATATAGACGGAACGCCGCTCTTCTTCTCGAAAGAGAATTTCAGCAATGGATCCGTCGATACGGTGGACGTCACCTATCCGAGTTCGCCGTTCTTTCTGCTTTTCAATCCGCATCTCCTCGAAGCGCAGCTCAAGCCAATCTTTTACTATGCAAGTCTCCCGCGCTGGCGATTCCCGTTCGCGCCGCACGATCTCGGGAGATATCCGCTCGCCGACGGGCAGCAGTACGGAGGACGCGAGATCTCAGAGGAAGACCAGATGCCTGTGGAAGAAAGCGGCAACATGCTGCTCATGACAGCCGGCATTGGGCAAGTGGAGGGCAATGCCGAATTCGCGAAGCGCTACTGGCCTCTCCTAACAAAGTGGGCAGAATATTTGAGGGCAAAGGGCTTCGACCCGGAGAATCAATTGAGCACCGACGATTTTGCCGGTCACCTGGCGCATAACGCGAACCTGTCGATTAAGGCGATCCTCGCCTTGGGAGCTTACGGCAGACTGGCCGGGATGCTCGGGCACGCTGAGACTGCCACGCAGTACAACGCGCTGGCGCGAGAGGATGCCCGGCTCTGGGTTGACAAAGATCGCGAGAACGATCACTTCCGGCTGGCATTCGACCGGCCCGACACCTGGAGCCAGAAATACAACCTGGTCTGGGACAAATTCCTCGGGCTGAATTTATTCCCAGCGGAAATCACAAAGAAGGAGCTTTCGTTCTACGAAAAGCACATGAACCAATACGGCCTGCCCTTGGATAATCGTGCCGATTACACGAAGCTCGATTGGCTAACGTGGACCGCCAGCCTAGCCGGGTCACAGAAGCAGTTTGAGTTGTTTTTTGAGCCGGCATATCGCTTCGCGAACGAATCACCCAGCCGCGTTCCATTGACCGATTGGTATGACACCAAAACGGGAAAGCAGGTCGGATTCCAGGCGCGGTCGGTTGTAGGCGGAATCTTCATTCAAATGCTCAATGATCCGGCGATCTGGAAGAAGTACGCGGACGCGGCATTGCGGCACTAGTCCAGAGGCGAGGCATGTTTCGCCACTACCTAGGACCGGCCTTTTTGTAGGGATCGGGCATGCCCGATCCGATTTCGAATAACGGGATGGTCCATTTAGGAATGGGTTGCCTGCGCCTTAACGCCAGTCGTCCATTACGTATGCGCCTGCCCGGTTGAATCCCTCCCCGTGCGGGCGTTGCATGGCGACACCCTGCATGGCTACTCGAAATCCGTGTGAACGCATGCGCCGGTAGGCGTTTTCCCGAGCCAGGTTTATGCCGGCTTCCAGGTTCGCTTGGCGTGAAAGAGCAAACGCATCGCAAGCATCCAGAAGTCTTTCGAACCGTTCACCCACACCCGAACCGCCGCGGGCTGCGCCGAACTTGATATAACAGGTTTTCTCGCCGCCTTCTGATCCGGGCCCGTTCAGGCATATTGCGAAAGCATCAAGACCACGGCGTGTTGTTGTCAAGACAACATCGCCCGTGCGCTGAGCAAGCACTTCGCGGATCTCGCCGGTGAGATCGAGCCCTTTATCGACTCCGTGCGTGAGTTTTCTGCATGCCTCAATGGCGCGCACACGTTCTGCGCGTGATAAGTTCGAGAGCAGCCTATCGGTGTTTGCCGCCTGCGATGTTGGCTTACCCTCCGGTGTTCGCGTCATGATGGCCGTGAGATAGCGCGGCCAATAACCAAACTTCTGGTACAAACCGACGTGCTTGGGGCTGTGAGCGAAGGTGAAGAGTCCGGTATGCCGCACATTCCATTTATCGAAAATAGTCATCGTGGCTTCGAGCAGCCGCTTCGCCACACCGCGGTCCCAGTATTCCGGCAGAACGGTTAGCGGTCCGAAGAGCCCAAAGGATCCCCAGCGTGTAACAACGTTCGATCCGATCAGGCGGCCACCTTCGCGCGCCGCGAGCGCTTTGACATGGCCGGAGCGCCAGCGCGGCACCAAAAAATTGCGGTCGCCCATAAATTCGCCTGGACTGGGCACTCCTAGAAAGGTCCCGAATGCCACCCTGACAATCCGATCCGCCTCCTCAAGCTCACTCTGTTTGAGCGGACCAATTTTGATGAGGTGATTCGTTGCCATTGCCTGCGCCTCTAAGCCAGTGAAGACGTTTGCGGGTGCACCCAAGGCTGACGATAGGGCCGGCTGAGCAATTCATTTGCTTCCGTGTCATTGAGGACCTGCTGCTGCTGCGCATCCCACGTGAGAGTGCGCCCAAGCCGCATCGAGTTGTTCGCCAGAATGCAGGATGCTGTAGAGATATATCCCTGCTCGATATCGGAAACCGGCTTCGTTCGGGTGTCGATCGCATGCAGAAAATTCTTCATGTGATACCGGACCGCCGGCGCGACGTGCCGTTCCAGGTCCTTTTCTGTCTTGTCCTCCGGATATTGCTCCAGCTCGTACGTGACGTCGCGATGAACAGGTTTTCCGTCGCCCGTGGGTATGAAGTCGTAGCCATAGACGCTGGCTTTTAACGTGCCTTTATCGCCGTAAAAAGTCGCGCCCCAGGGATACTTCGGGTCCGCCGCTTCTCCCCAACTGCGGTGCTGCCAGACCACGCGCAGGTCGGGAAAATCGAACGTCGCCGTCTGCGTATCGGAGATATTCGCTTTGCTCGTCTTATCAACGAAGATGCCGCCAGTTGACGAGATTCGTGACGGCCACCCCAGTCCCATCATCCAGCGCGTCATGTCAAACATGTGGACACACATGTCGCCCACAATGCCGTTTCCATACTCCATAAAGGCGCGCCAGCTTCGCGGGTGAACCAAAGAATTGTAGGGCCGCATCGACGCGGGGCCGGTCCACATCTCGTAATCAAGGTACGCGGGCGGGGCGGTATCGGGAGGATTATCGGTGGCGCGCATGTGGTAGTAGCAGTACACCTCCACGAGGGCGATTTTGCCGAGTTTTCCGGTGTCGAGGAACTCGTTCTTTGCTTCTACAAGATGCGGGGTGCTGCGGCGCTGCAATCCGACCTGTACGACGCGGCCATGTTTCCGGGCTGCCGCAAGCATGGCTTTACCTTCGTTGACATCGACACTGATAGGCTTTTGCACGTACACATCTGCGCCGGACTTCACCGCCTCGATCATGGCCAGCGCATGCCAGTGATCAGGGGTTGCAATCAGTACAATGTCCAGATCTTTCGCGCGCAGCATCTCGCGGTAGTCGCCGTAGGTACGTGGAGTTTTCTTGGAGGCTTGGCGGGTGGAAACAATCTCAGCGGCTTCCGCGAGCATATTTCGATCGACATCGCACAGCGAGACCACTTCGACCGGCGAGACCTGGATGAGCCGTAAGAGGTCAATTTTCCCGTACCAGCCGCAGCCGATCAGCCCTACTCGCCTGCGCTTTTCATCATCGAAAGCCCCGGCGTATAGCCTGGCACTGGCGGCCGTGGCGGCCGCACCCGTAAGCTGGAGGAATTGGCGACGATTCATGGCTTCTAGTTTATGCAGGACCATGTTACTGGTATCGCTGGTCGGGCTCGCTGGTTGTTCAGGTTCGCGGCCAAAAGTGCAAGAGCGAGGTCCGCTCGCTGTGCTCACGTGGATGGCCGGCAACTCGCGCAATCTCGATCGACAAATCGTTGCTGAGTTCACGCGCAGGACTGGGATTGCAGTTCGGTTTGTTCCCGCGCCCGAGTCAACCTCTCAGCAACTGGCGCAGGAGATGACGCTTCTCGAGCATGGATCGAATGCCGTCGATGTTTTTCAGGTAGATACCACGTCGCCGGCCATGGTCGCAGCTTACATGATCGACTTGAAGGACGTACTTGCCAGCGAGTTGTCCGATGAACTGCCGCAGGCCGTGGAGAATGCGACAATTGGCGGCCGAGTCGTAGCCGCTCCGCTCTTCGTGGAGTACGGTATGCTGTACTACCGCACGGATCTTCTCAAAAAATACGGCTTTTCGCGGCCGCCGCGCACGTGGAATGAATTGGAATTGGAATCGTCCCGGATTCAGCAGGGCGAGCGCCTGAGGGGGCATTCGGACTTTTGGGGTTACGTGTGGCAAGGCGCGGACTATGAAGGTCTGACTTGTAATGCGCTGGAGTGGCAGTCCTCACAGGGCGGCGGAAATCCGCTGGAGCAGGATCATACCGTGAATGTCGATAATCCGGCCGCAATCCGGGCATTTTCGCGTGCCGCTAGGTGGGTAGGAACGATTTCTCCTCCTGGCGTGGTCGCTTATATCGAGGAGGATTCCCGAAATATCTGGCAGAGCGGCAGGGCCGCATTTTTGCGGAGCTGGAGCTACGTCTACCCGCTCGCAAAAGGCTCTGCCGATGTCGGCGGACGGTTTTCCGTAGCGCCACTGCCCGCTGGCCCGGCTCGGCGTTCCAGCGTTCTGGGCGGATGGTACTTGGGAATTTCCAAACACGCCCGCCATCGGAAGGAAGCGGTCGAGTTTCTGAGATACATGCTCAGCCGCCAGGTGCAGAGTGAGCGAGCTATTAAGGGGGCCTTCTTGCCGGCTGCCCGCTCTGTATATAGCGATCGAGCCGTACTCCGGGCCATCCCGTTCGTTGCGTCAATGTCGAGCGATATGCGGGACAGCATCATCCGGCGGCCCGCTTCCCTGGTTGGCGCCCGCTACGGAAGCGTTTCGCGCGCGTACGCGCGTGGTGTTCACATGATCCTTACCGGTAAGACGACCGCAACCGAAGGAGCGGCCGGCATTCAGGCGGAACTCGTTCGCCTGACCGGCTTTGCTGACCGCCCTCAGCAGCCGGGCAGCGCTTCCCAGGAGCTCAGGTGAGCATTGGCCGGAGGCTCGCGCTTGCGTTCGGCAGCGTAGCGCTCATCATTGCGTGCGGGGCCGCGGTAGCCAGCTGGCAATTCCATAACATTCTGCAAGAGACGAGAACGCTGACCGCGGCTGACGATAAGATGCTGGCTGTCTATCGCGTTCGCGCCGATGTAGGAGCCATTCGACGCAGGCTGGACGAGCTGTCCAAGGTCCACGATACAGCACGGTTTGCCCCCAGCGCCTACCGGCTCCGCCGGGAACTGTTCGAAGACATCGAGCAGGCGCTGCGATACTTTCACGAAACAGGAACCCCGGTTCCCGGAACTCTCGGTGCTCTGCGCGACGCGATTGGCGACCAGTTCGACGCCATGCAGCGCTTGAGCGAAGTCAATGATTGGACTGCAGTCCGCCTGCGGCTGGACAACCAAGTGAACGAAATCCTCGACGGCGTTCGCGAAATGGTGGAGCACGTCAACTCCGATGTCGCGGAGCAGCGTACGCGGTCGGTTCGAGAAATTGAAGCTGGCCAACAGCGGGCCCAGATCATTTTGGCGCTCACTACTCTCGCTTCCCTGGCGATCGCACTGGCATTGGGCCTGTCTGTTACGCGGAGCATTGTTGCGCCGCTCTCCCAGCTGAAAACGGCGGCTCATCAATTCGCCGCGGGAGATTTCGATATCAGGTTGGGAATCAGCTCAAAAGATGAACTCGGCGATGTGGGGCAGGCATTTGTGATCGCCGCGCGAAAGCTGCGCGATTACTACGAGACGCTGAAGCGTTCCAACGAAGATTTGGAGCAGTTCGCCTATGCCGCCAGCCATGATCTCCAGGAGCCGCTGCGGACGATCTCGACGTTCTCTGAATTATTGAAAGAGCGGCACGGGAGCAGCCTGGCGCCGGAAGGCAAGGAATATCTGGCTTATCTCGTGGATGCCTCCGCTCGTATGCGGGATCTCATCGCGGGCATTCTCGAGTATTCGCGTCTCGTCAGCTCGGAAACTCAGCGAGGAGAAGCCGTGGAGTCCGAGGATATTGTGCGTATTGTCATCCAGAATCTGCAGGCCACCATCAAACAAACGCAAGCGACGATCACGCACGATGAACTGCCGCGAGTGCTCGGCAACAGGCTCCAGCTAATACAGTTGTTTCAAAACCTGGTCGGCAATGCGATCAA
>DATBHS010000002.1:0-49138 GCA_036557345.1 Bryobacteraceae bacterium | reverse complement strand
GCCTGCTTGGCATCGCGTGGAATATCGGCGTTGGCGCGCACGCCGAAGTTGCCGCGAAACTCATCGGCCCACTGCATGAAAGCCGCGAAGTAATGAGACTTCGGATCGGGCTCATTGGTCTTGCACTGGCCCAGGTAGACTTCCCCCAGCGTGCCGTCGAGCGAGATCCAGTCGCCCTCCTTCAAGATAAGCTTCTTCCCTTCGAACAGGATGGTTGCCTGCTTCCTGGCCTCATCGACGGCGACTGAGGACGCTCCGACGACACAAGGCCGGCCCATGCCACGCGCCACAACCGCGGCATGGCTGGTGAGCCCGCCGACCGCGGTAAGAATGCCTTTCGAAACGTCCATGCCGTGAATATCGTCCGGCGTAGTTTCCTTGCGAACGAGAATCACCGGGCCCTTTGCCGCAAGGTGCACAGCATCTTCCGACGAAAACGCAGCGCGGCCGACCGCGGCGCCAGGCGATGCCGGCAAGCCCGAGGCGATCCTCTGCAAGCCTTTGCGCGTGCCGGGGTCCAGTACTGGATGGAGCAACTGATCGAGCTGGTTCGGGCCAACGCGAAGGATGGCCTCGCGCTTCGAGATCAGTCCTTCTTCCACCATGTCCACAGCGATGCGCACCGCCGCAGGTCCGGTCCGCTTGCCGTTGCGTGTTTGCAGCATGTAGAGCTTGCCTTCTTCGATGGTGAACTCGAAATCCTGCACGTCGCGGTAATGCCGCTCCAGGTTTGACGTGATCTCCCGAAGCTGCCCGTATGCTTCGGGCATGACCTGCTCTAGCTCGGCAATCGGTTGCGGGGTGCGGATACCGGCGACGACGTCCTCGCCCTGGGCATTGACCAGAAACTCGCCGTAAAACACCTTCTCACCGGTAGAAGGATTGCGCGTAAAGCCGACCCCGGTGGCGGAATGATTTCCCATGTTGCCGAATACCATGGCCTGGACGTTTGCTGCAGTGCCGATGGAATCCGGTATCTTCTCCATCCGGCGATAATAGATTGCCTTGGGCGTATTCCAGGAATTGAATACGGCGTCGCGAGCCAGGCTGAGCTGCTCGAAGGCGTTCTGCGGAAAGTCTTTTCCGGTTTCTTTCTTCACGAGCTTTTTGTAATCGCCGATGATGGCCTTCAGATCCTCAGCGCTCAGGTCGGTATCCAGCTTGGCTTTGACTTTGGCTTTGCGCGAATCGAAAATGTGATCGAACTTCGCCATGTCGATATGCAGCGCCACTTCGCCGAACATCTGAATGAAACGGCGGTAGCAATCGTAGGCGAAGCGAGGATTGCCCGTCTTACGGGCCAAGCCTTCCGTCGTATCGTCGTTCAGGCCCAGATTAAGAATGGTGTTCATCATGCCCGGCATCGAAAACTTTGCGCCGGAGCGGACGCTCAGAAGTAGAGGATCGTCGAGGCCGCCCAACTTCTTGCCCATCTGATGCTGCAGCTTTTCGAGACCTGCCTGGATCTGCTCATCGACTCCACTCGGTATGCGATTGCCGTTTTCGAAGAAAAGGCTGCAGACTTCGGTAGAGATCGTGAAGCCTGGAGGAACCGGAACTCCGGCTTTGCTCATTTCGGCGAGGCCAGCGCCTTTGCCGCCGAGAACATCGCGCATTTTTCCGTCGCCCTCGGCCGTACCTCCGCCAAACGAGTAAACTTGTTTCTTCATCTTTGATATTTATCCCCTAGCTTGTGACGATTTCGGAAAAATCCGCGATGGTTGAGAACTCCGCCAAGAGGCTGGACAGCAAGCCTAGCCGGTTCTGCCGGATCGCCGGATCTGGGTCGTTCACTAGAATTTTATCGAAGAACAAATCGACATCCGGGCGAAGAGAGGCGATGGAGGCCAGGTTTTCGCGGTTCGAAGAGTTGCGTTTCGTAGCTTCGCGGACCCGCAAGAACGCATCGTAGAGCGTCCGCTCGGGTCCGGGTGCCAGGAGCTTCGGGTCCGGTTCGCTCACCGTCTCCACGCCCGCTTGGGTGAGAATGTTCTTAATCCGCTTGAAGCTCGCCGCGAGCGGCTCAAAATTCCCAGTGGGTCGGATGAAGTGAATGGCATCCACGCGGTCAGCCAGATCCGGCGCGGTCGTCAATGGAGCTGCCAGAGCCGCATTCACTTCGTCGTAGGCAAAACCGAGGACGTCCCGCAAATAAAACTGCATCCGTTCCCTGATGAATGCCGCTAGCTGGGGAACATCCTCAATAAGCGCAGGCAGTTCCAGTTCCAGGCGTGCTTCGAATACGATCTTGACGATGCCTTGCGCCGCGCGCCGGAGCGCGAACGGATCTTTCGAACCGGTCGGTACCAGCCCGATCTTGAAGCACTCGCGTAAAGTGTCAAGCTTATCGGCAATCGAAACGATCTGTCCTTCGAGCGTTCGCGGAATGGAGTCATCCATACTGGCGGGCTTGTAGTGGTCGTAAATAGCGGTCGCCACCGCCTCGCCTTCGCCCTGCGCCTTCGCGTAAAGTCCGCCTACTATGCCCTGAAGTTCGGTGAATTCTTTCACCATGTCGGTAGTCAGGTCGCATTTCGAGAGCAGAGCCGCTACTTCAACCACATTCGCATCCGCTCCGGTCTGTGCGGCTAGTATCGAGGCAAGCTTCACTACGCGCTCAGTCTTGTCCTTGTAACTTCCGAGCTTTGCCTGGAAGGTGATCTTGGCGAGGTCCGGCAGCCGGGCCGAAAGCTTCTTCTGCTGATCGACCTGCCAGAAGAACCGCGCGTCGTTGAAGCGCGCTCGGAGAACGCGCTCGTTCCCCTGCCGGATCAGCCCGTCGGGGTCGCCATTTGTATTCGTGACGGCAACAAATTCAGGAGCGAGAGAGCCATCCTCTTTCAGCACTGAAAAATAGCGCTGATGATGGCGCATCACGGTTGTCAGGATCTCTTCCGGCAGCTCGAGATAGGACGGATCGAAGCTGCCGCGGATCGGTGTCGGAAACTCGGTTAGATATACCAGGGTGCGAAGCAGGTCGGGATCCTTGCGAACATCGGGCCCAAGAGCGGCTTCGATGCGCCGTTTCCGTTCTTCGGCATGTACGATGACAAAGTTTTCGGGCAGCACTTGTTCGTCGTAATTTTCGAGAGTAACCGGGATTGGGTGCTTTGAGCCGAGAATACGATGGCCCCGTGTCGTATTGCCCGATTTAACGCCGGCCACCTCCAATGGGATAACCTGATCGTCGAGCAATGTAAGAATCCAGCGAATGGGCCGGATGAACCGCACGCCGCCTTTTCCGGTCCAATACATGCTCTTCGGGAAATGGATGCCGACAATGATCTCAGGCAATTTTTCGCTGAGAGCCGCGGCTAGTGATTGGCCCTTTGTGAGCTGATGAAAAACGTATCGCTCACCTTTGGCGTCCGGCATCGTTCCCAGGCGGTTCACTTCGGTGCCGCATTTTCGCGCGAAGCCCTCCGCGGCTTTGATGCCTGCTGAGAGATATGGGCCTGGAACTACGCTCTCCGTGTCGGGCGCTTTCTCATTCAGATCCTTGGCCAACAGAACCAAGCGCCGCGGCGTTGCTTCAGTCACGAGCGCGGAACCGCCGAATGCGCCAAAGGCCGCCTGAAATTTTGCTCGTAAGTCTTCGAGCGCCGGCTCGATCATCCAGTCCGGGATCTCTTCAGACCCGATTTCGAGGAGGAAATAAGCCATTACGCGGCGGCCTCTTCGCCCGGATTCTGCTGTTGCACCCAGGCGGCGGCGACGCCAACGGCCAGTTTGCGAACACGCGCGATGACGCCCACCCGCTCCGTGACGCTGATGGCTCCCCGCGCATCCAGCAAGTTGAAGAGATGCGAGCAGTTCAGCACGTGATCGTAGGTTGCCAGTACGGGGAAACGCTCCCTGTCTTTGGAAGTGCGAAACAAATCCAGAAGGCGCTGCGCCTCGCGTTCGTGCAGCTCGAATTCCTGCCACAACATCGGGACATCGGCCATCTCGAAGTTGTACACGGAAAACTGTTGCTCGTCTGCCAGACGCACCTCGGCATACTTGAACCCTGGCGCCCACTCGATATCGTATACGCTCTCGACATTCTGAAGAAAAGCCACAATGCGTTCCAGGCCGTAGGTGATCTCCGCCGGAACGAGATCGAGGTCCATGCCACCGCACTGCTGAAAATAGGTAAACTGCGTGATCTCCAGTCCGTCCAGCATCACCTGCCAGCCGATGCCCCACGCGCCTAGTGTCGGCGACTCCCAGTTATCCTCTTCGAACTTGATGTCGTGTTTGCGCAGATCGACGCCGATGGCTTCGAGGCTTCCGAGATACTGCTCAATCACGTCCTCGGGAGTGGGCTTCAGGATCACTTGCAACTGCTGGTGCTTGTAAAGGCGGTTCGGGTTTTCGCCGTACCGGCCATCCGCAGGCCGGCGGCTCGGCTGGACGTACGCGACCTTATATGGCTTGGGCCCCAAGACGCGTAAGAAGGTTTCGGGAGTCATTGTACCCGCGCCGACTTCGAGATCGTAGGGCTCCTGGATAATACAGCCGCGGTCAGCCCAGTACCGCTTCAGCTTGAAAATCGTGTCTTGAAAAGAGTCCATTAGATCGCGTCTCAAAGAGCTTCTAGCAGCGGTGGCGTGTGAAAGCGGCGCTCCACATGTTCTTCCATCTGACGTATGAGGAAGCGCCGCAGATCGAGCGCCGTGTCCTTGTTCCATGTCTGTGCGGGCAGCCGGGAGATATGCGTTGTGAGCATGGCAGAGGCGAGCGCGCGGGAAGCTGCCGACAAGTGGCGATCGGGTTGATTCGCGACGTCAGGAAGAAAGCCGGACAGCCGCGTCGCCCAAAGAGAAAAATAGGTGATAGCAGCCCAAATCGCGCCGGGTGCGCGCTCATGCATGTAATCGAGAATGGCGGTCAAGAGACGAAAGAAGCGCTCGTTGGGTTCGTGCGGCGGAAGCAGATGATCGCTTATTTCGGCAACGTAGTCGAGAGCGATGCTCGCTTCGAAATCGCTGAGCAGGTCAAACTGCGATTGCAGCAAATCGCAGGAATTGAGATTGGCGAGCTCCCGGTTTTCCTTTTGCGAATACGATAAGTTCACGAGCGATAGCCGTTCCAGCCCTGACCCGAAATTGCTCTTCGGTTTCCGTGCCCGCCTCGCCACGCCCCGCAGCTTGCCCTGATCGCGCGTGAAAAAGCTCACGATCAGATCCGATTCCCGGAACGGGTAAGTTCGAAGCACGTAGGTCTCACTTATCCGGGCCGGCATGACTGATTAAGCCGGTGCCAAGCGAATTTGCAGCCGGTGGAACTCTCAGGGTAACAAAGTAGCGAAATCCCATTGAAAGAACTCGCGCACAACGGGCACGTCGTGGCCGCCGGAATCGGCGAGGCCCTGGTTTAGGTCGGTGGCACGGCCTGTGCCCTGTGCGCTTCTATGGAACAATGTTGGGTTGCATAGGCCTGCGGCTGCACTCCTGTTGATTGTCTTCAGCTTGAGTATGACTAGCTACGGTCAAACAACCGATCAGAGCCCGCACCTCCTGCTCACTCCGCAACGCCTGAGGCGATTGAAGCGCGACCGCGAACGGCAAACGGTGCGCTGGGTGAACTTCGAGAGCCGGGTCGAGAGCGTTCCCGATTCACCCGAGCGCGGCTTCGAGCTGGCGCTTTATTATGCGATCACGGGCGACCAGCCGCGGGGCAGGGAAGCGATCGAGTGGGCGCTGCATGCTAGCGATCACCGGCAGGTGGCGCTAGTACTCGCCTGGTGCAACCCGCTGCTCTCAGATGCGCAACGGAAGACGCTTGCTGGCCGTGTTGGTACTTTCTTCATCAACGGTCCGATACAAAGATTTATGATGGCCCGCGACGTTCTTTTCGCATCCATCGCCGCCGGTAAACCGATTTCTGCCTACACTGAGGAACAAAGGAAACCCTTCATAGACGAATTGCAGCGCGGGGCCTTTGCTGATCCAGGCCAACTCTATGCCGCCAGCGAGTTTTTGATGGCATATCGAACGGCTCAGCACGTTGACCTGCGCGAGGACGCTCCACGCTTCTTCTCCGATCTGCCTACTGAATTTCTCCTCAGCTTGAAGCCCGACAAGGTGGAACACTCCGATTGGATGACTCACATCGCGGCCTTGGCGCTCGTAGCCGTGGACCCGAACCTCCAAAGCTCCCAGTTCCTGCAGGGTTGGGCGATGGAGAGCCGCCAGATGGTCCGCGATGGACCCGGTGTGGCCTACGAACTGTTGTGGGCCGATCCGTACTTGCCGGGAGTGGGATATCAGAACCTTGATCCCTGGGCTTATGATCCCGATACGGGGCGTTTATTCGCCAGAACGGACTGGAGCGCGCAATCCTGTTGGATCGGCGTCTCCAAAACCGGCGTCGACGAGCAGGATTGCCCGAAAGATTGGCAGCACGCAACCGCGAAATTCGGCCATCTTCTCCTGGTTCCTCTGACAGCGCAGTGTGCGGAATTGCCGGGACGACCAGGCAACGACGTCGCTATTCTTTGGAAGCTGCCGCCCAACCAACCGGTCACATTTACCGCGGAAAAACAGCAGCACGCCGCCTCGGCGGATCCATCAGGCATGCTGCGTCTGGGCTCGAATATCACGGGTAAAGTATGCCTCCCGCAGCAAGGCGACCGGTAATGAGTTGTTAAACTGGGATTTTCCGCAAGCGCATTGTTCTATGCGCGAAAAAGGGAGTACATTTTCTTCATGATTGCAGCGACACAACTGCGCCCGGGTATGGTGGTGAAGTTCAACAACGAGCTTCACTCGGTTTTCAGCATGGTCCATCGAACGCCCGGAAACCTACGAGGTTTTGTGCAGGCCAAGATGCGTAACCTGCGCTCCGGATCGATGATTGAGCACCGCTTCTCGTCGGAAGACAAAGTGGAACGCGTCGCCTTGGACGAGCACGAAATGGAGTACCTATATGACGACGGCGAATACTACTACTTCATGAACACCGAAACCTTCGAGCAGATGCACCTGACAAAAGATATGCTCGGAGACGGTGTGTCGTATTTGACGCCGCAGCTCAAAGTAAACGTTGAGTTCTACGAAGGAAAGCCGATCAGTGTCGAGCTTCCGCCCAGCGTAGAAATGACCGTGGTCGAAACCGAGCCAGGATTGAAAGGCGCGACTGTTTCGAACGTGACCAAGCCCGCCAAGATGGATACCGGCTTGGTCGTGCAAGTGCCGCCCTTCATCAACGAGGGTGAAAAGATCCGCGTCAGCACCGCCGACGGAAGCTACCAGGAACGAGCTTAGGCCTCGAGTCTTCGCCTCGCTGCGAAACGCGGGCTCATCCTTGAATCTTCGCCTCGCTGCGAAACGCGGGCTCATCCGACTGCCTCGCGTCAGCTCTTAAACTGCTTCTCCAAATACCCGTAGCTCTTCCGCAAACTCGCTATTGGGTCTCCCGGCGTCTCGTCCTGCTCGACAAAGTAATGCCGGACTCCGGCCGCTGCGGCTGCCGAAAGCACAGCAGGGAAATCAATAGAGCCGCTGCCGACCGCCTTGAACCCCGTTGCAGGAACTTTCTCGTTGTGCTGAACTGGAACGGCTTTTGCCTTGTCTTTGAGATGCACCAAAGGAACCCGCCCGTTATACTTCTTCAGAACATCTGCCGGATTCAACCCGGCGACGCTGGCCCAAAAAACATCCAGCTCGAGCATGACCAGACTGGGCTGCGTTTGCTCCATCATCATGTCTATCGGAGTGCTCCCTTCAACGGGCGTGAAATCATGCGCGTGATTGTGGTAGCACAGCGACAATCCATTCTTCTTTGCGGACTCTCCCATCTTGTTCAGCTTCTCCGAGATGTGCTTCATGCCCTCCGCGCCAGCGCGTGCCGTATCCAGAGAGGGGACAACCACATACGCAAATCCTTTTTGCTTGCAGCTAGCCAGGGCGCTATCCAGTGAGCTGCCTGGTTCGGCATGCCCCAGGTGAATACTGACCGCCTTCAGCCGGGTTTTTTCGAGCGCGGGCCAGATCTCGTCCAGGTTGTCGGCTGTTGCCTCTACTTCGGTGTAGCCAATCGCTTGAATCGCCTGGAGCGTGGCGAGGGGGTCTTTGCCGATCACCTTCCGTACCGTGTAGAGCTGCACACCAAGATCACTCTGACTCAGCGGTTCCCTGCCGAAGAGGGTTTGGCTTGCGGGAATCAGGGCCGCGGTTCGAGCAATGAATGAGCGGCGGGATATGCGTGACATGCCTTCCATCCTATCCAGGGCCGTCTAGCGGAACAGTTTTCCAGACGGCCGTGAAGTTCTTGTCCAGCCGCACGTGCTTGGAATGAATCAGCATCGATCCGGCGCGGAGCTCCTTTAAAATGCGCTCAGGCACCGCGATGCCATATACGGGAAACAGGTCGGCGCTCGTCGGCTCGTGTAGCGCTTGCAAACGGTAAGTTCTGTTGGCAAACGCAAGTTGCCGGAACTCGATACGGAGGTCGTACTGCTTCTCCGGCTCAAAGTATGTAACGAACCGCGTAATGATCCCGCGCAGAACGGCGTTTTTCGGAATTGTCTGTTCGGAACCAGGGATCTGCACGGCATGCATCAGGACGCCTTCCACGGTATCGCCAGCCCATGCTGTTTCGTCTTTAATTTCGGTCTTCAGCGCTACCCGAAGAGACAGCCCAGCCGGCAAAGGCTGTTCCTCAGAAGGCGGAGCCGAAGCCTCACTTTGCGCCGAGGGGTCATTCGCAGCAAAACGTAGCGTCGACTCACTTCCGAACTCCCGACAATCTGAGTAGTCGCCCCGGCTGACGGTAAACACACGCGCATTGTCCTGAATTTGCAATTTGAATGAAGCAGGAATTAATGCATCTCGTCCTGAAATTCTTGCCACCTGGTAACGCAGCTCCGTCCGGACGCTTTGTAGATTTGTTTCGGGAGGGATCTCGGCATCAATGACTTCGAGCGTTGCCAATTGAAGCGTGGATGCTCGAACCGTGAACGAACCATGAAAAGGAACTTTTTGATATCCGCTCGATGCGTGTACCTGGCTTTTTGAAGCCGACAATGGAACGTCGAAATCGAATCGGTAGTAGTCGAGGCCGCCTTCCGAGATCTTGCCGCCATACTTGAAGCTTACGCCGGCGACGAGGAAAACATTGCTCAGATAACCGATAAATTGGCCGGTGGAAATCGGACCGCGCCGAACAATGTCGGTCACCTCGGACGCTGAAAATCTGCCGGCACCATGCCAGGCATATATCTCCTTTCCTCCGGAGACCGCGACATCCAATCGCAGGCGGTCGTGAAGGAGCTGATTTTTCGGAATAGCGACAGCCTCCGGTCCGTGGATGGCCATCGCAAATCCGTTATTGCGATAGTAGCTACGTTCCAGAGCTTCGGTGCAAGTGTAGTTCGCCGATTTCGATAGTTGCTTGATTACATTCTGCCGGATGGCTTCGAGGATCTGGGCCGGCTGCTCTGAAGCGGCGCACGCCGCGGCAAAGATGACGGCGATCCACAGCTTTTGCATGCCCCGATTGCAATCTTACTCTCTGTCTCAACCTACTTATGGCGCATGTTTCGGTTCGAATGCCGCTCGAACGGCGGCTAGCAGGGACGCCTCTTCAGCTTCACTTACGGTGCGCAGGTCCAGAAGGATCTTGTCGTGCTCGATGCGAGCGATCACCGGAACCGGAGCACTGCGCAAGTGCTGTTGAAAGCACACCGGATCGGGCACGGACAGTTCGACCAGCCAGGTGGGCAGGCGCTGATCGGGAGTCGAACCGCCGCCGATAGCCGACTCGCCTTCTCGAATCTGCAACGAGACTCCACTCAACTGGTCCGCGACGCGTTCCGCGCGTAAGCGTAGTTCATCGAGGTTTGCGGCGATCATGCGCATGACGGGAATGGACTGCCAGTCCTGCTTCAGTGCATGCCGAAGCGTCACTTGAAGACATTGCAAAATCAGCTTATCCACTCGCAGGGCGCGATACATGGGATTGCGCCGGATTCGATGAACGAGCTCAGACCGCCCGGCGATGAGGCCTGCTTGCGGTCCGCCCAGCAGTTTGTCGCAACTGAACGAGACGAGATCCACTCCGGCCGCCAGGCTATCTGAGGCCAGCGGCTCGTCAAGCCCATGTGGGCGCAGGTCGACGAGACAGCCGCTGCCGAGGTCTTCGTATAACGGAATGCCATGCTGACGGGCGAGTGCCGCCAGGTCTTTCAGTCCGGGGCGCTCAGTAAATCCCGTAACGCGGAAATTTGAGGGATGCACGCGAAGGATGAGACCCGACCGTTCGCCCATGGCTTGCCTGTAGTCATCAAGGCGCGTCCGGTTCGTCGTGCCGACCTCCCGCAGAATTGCGCCAGACCGAGCCATGATGTCCGGAATGCGAAAACCGTCGCCGATTTCGATCAACTCGCCTCGTGAGACAATCACTTCGCGTCCGGCAGCAAGCTCGTTCAGGACCAGGTACACCGCAGCGGCGTTGTTGTTAACTGCTATGCCCGGCTTGCCGAGCAGAGATTCGACCAATGCCGATATGTGAGTGTCGCGTTTACCCCGCTTGCCGGCTTCGAGATCGTATTCGAGATTGGAATAGCCCGTGACCGGTTCGAACGCGGGGAGAGGCGCGCGTCCCAGGTTTGTGTGCAGAATCACACCCGTAGCATTGATCACCGGCCGAAGCGACGGGTTCGCAAGCGCGCTGAGTCGCTGTTGAACCTTCTGCTCGACAGATTCAGCATCTGACGGAAGCTCCGCCTTCAGAGCCTTACGCTGCTCGGCGAGAACGGCCCGCACTTCATTGAGGATGACATCATGCGGCAACCCGTCTACCCCCTTCAGGTTCCGCAAAACCTGATCGACGGAGGGCAACTCACGCAGGGAATCCATCAAAGGAGATCCAGTTTCAGGCAATAGCCCATTGAGCGAGAGCCTGCTTCAAATACCTGCCTGTATAAGACTCCGGAATGGCCGCAATGGCTTCGGGAGTTCCCTGTGCCACGATCCTGCCACCTGCTTCGCCCCCTTCCGGTCCGAGATCGATGATCCAATCAGCGGCCTGGATGAGATCCAGATTGTGCTCTATAACCAGAATGCTGCCGCCATTGTGAATTAAGCGCTCGAACGATTGGAGAAGCTTGGCAATATCGTCGAAATGTAAGCCGGTGGTGGGTTCGTCGAACAGGAAGAGAGTACCTTCGCAAGTCGATTGCGCGAGGTGCGCGGCCAGCTTGACGCGTTGGGCTTCGCCGCCGCTCAGCGTGGTGGCCGATTGTCCGAGCCGCAGATAACCGAGGCCGACATCCTGCAGTACCTTGAGACGGGCGGCCAGACGAGGCGTGCCTGCAAAAAACGAAAGCGCTTCGCTCACCGTTAGCTGAAGAACTTCGTGAACGTTCAGGCCTTTGTAACGGATATCGAGGACGCTCTGCTTGTAGCGGGTACCCTTGCACTCTTCGCAGACCAGTTCTACATCTGCCAAAAATTGCATTTCGACCGTGACCGTGCCGTCTCCCTGACAATTTTCACACCGGCCTCCGGGAATGTTGAATGAAAAATGACCGGCCGTGTATCCGCGGCGCTGGGCTTCGGGCGTGCTCGCAAACAACTCCCGGATAAGATCGAACGCCTTTACATACGTGACGGGATTCGAGCGCGGCGTGCGGCCGATGGGCGATTGGTCGACCATCACGACGCTGGTGAGCAGACCGGCGCGTTCCACTCGCTTGAGCGGCAGCCGCCGGCCGTTTCTCGCACCCTCAGAGTCGCCGTTCTCTTTATCGAACTGGCGCGCTTTATTGACTTCTACGTCGAGAGCCTTACAGATGACATCGTGGACAAGGCTCGACTTGCCCGAGCCGGAAACTCCGGTTACGGCGACCATCATCCCAAGCGGAATCTCCAGGTCGATGTTCTTGAGGTTGTTGGCCCGCGCGCCGATGAATCGGATCGAGCGCCTGGGATTCACTTTCCTGCGATCCAACACGCGCGAGACGGCGAGCTCGCCGCGAAGATACCGGCCGGTCAACGATTGCGAAGCACGCCCGTCATTCAATGCCGGCGGCGACAAAAGCTGCCGGTAAGTTCCCGAGAAGATGACCTTGCCGCCGTTTTCTCCAGCTCCGGGACCGAGATCGATAACGTGGTCAGACTCGGCCATGATTTCGGGGTCGTGCTCGACAACAATAATCGTGTTCCCCAACTCGCGCAGATCCTTGAGGATATGAATGAGACGCGCTGTATCGCGGCTGTGCAGTCCGATAGAGGGCTCATCGAGAACATACGTCGCGCCGACCAGGCGCGACCCGAGGCAGGTAGCAAGCTGGATACGCTGCGCCTCCCCGCCGGAAAGAGTAGCCGAGAGGCGGTCAAGCGTCAAATATTCGAGACCGACATCATTCAAGAACTTGCAGCGCTGCCGGATCTCCTCGAGAACACGTTCCGCGATCTCCGATTCCTCGGAACTGAGCTGAAGCCGGTCGAAAAAGTCCAGTGCGCGCGCGATGTTCATTCGCGAAACCTGCGCGATGTTACAGTCGTCGAGCCGCACCCAGAGAGCTTCGGGCCGGAGCCGGGCCCCCCGGCACGCCGGGCATTCCGTGTAGGCCCGGTAGCGGCTCATGAACACCCGAACGTGCACCTTGTACTTCTTTCTCTCAACTTCCGAGAAGAAGCGATTCACATGTGCGCGGATAAACTCCTTCTCTTCCGTCCGCAGCTCGGTATAGGGAACGTTGAGGCGCACCTTTCTGCGCGCTTTGGGCTCGAAAACCTCGTCGTAATACCACGAGTACTGAGGCTTCGTCCACGGATCGACAGCGCCGTCAGCAAGCGTGAGTGTGGGATCGGGAATGACCAGATCGAAGTCGTAGTCGACGGTGTTTCCGAATCCCTGGCAGATCGGGCAGGCCCCCATAGGGTTGTTGAAGCTGAAGAGGGTGGGCTCGGGAGGAGTCGCGACCAGGCCGCAGACTTTGCAGGAGAGTTTCTCGCTGAAGTGCAGCGTCACCGGATCGGCCACGCCAGCCTGTTCGAAGAAGATCTCGCGGGCTTCGCGGTAACAGATCTCGACTGTGTCTACGATGCGCTGGTGCGAATCGGAACGAATCACGATCCGGTCAGCCAGGATGTAAACGGGCTGGGCAAAATCGATCTCGAGCAGCGATTCGGGCGTCGAGAATTCAAACATCCGGCCGTTTTGAAAAAGACGGTTGAAGCCCTTTCTTCGGAGGTCGAAAAGCGTGTCGCGGAGTGCCGCTGGGTCAGGCTTGCCCGTCGATTTGGACTGTGCTTTGACGGGAAAGAGAGCGTACCACCGCGACCCTTCCGGCTGCCCGAGCATACTTTCAGCTACCTGATCAACCGTGTCGCGCTGAATGCGAGTTCCATCGTTCGGGCAATAGATTCGCCCCGCGCGTGCCCAAAGCAGACGCATGAAATCATAAAGCTCGGTAGCGGTCGCGACAGTGGAGCGTGGATTGCGCGTCTGGTTTTTTTGCCGAATCGCGATAGGAGGAGCGATACCCAGGATCTCGTCGACATCCGGCTTCTCCATGCGCTCCAGGAATTGACGCGCATAGGCCGAGAGCGATTCGACGTAACGCCGCTGGCCCTCCGCATAGATCGTGTCAAATACCAGCGAGGACTTGCCAGATCCGGAAACGCCAGTAACCACAGTTAGCTGGTTGTGCGGAATATCGAGACTGACGTTTTTGAGGTTGTGAACACGAGCCCCGCGGATGGCAAGCACCGGACGGGCCGCTGCCTCCACCGCATCGGACGCGAACGCTTCGCAGGACGTTAAGCTAGAAGGTTCCGGCATGGATGGCAGAACGGCAGAGCGCCGCGATCGGATGAACGCGAGGCGTGGTGATGCAAGGGATTCCTTCTCAGTATAAGATGGCCGAACACGCCCGATCGTCCTGACGAATGCTTTCCGAAGCCGACATTCAGCAATTTCGCCGTGATCTGCTGGCTTGGTTTGACGGAAGCCAGCGCGACCTGCCGTGGCGGCGCACACGCGACCCCTATTCGATCTGGATCTCGGAAATCATGCTGCAGCAGACGCGCGTAACCGCGGTGCTGCCGTTCTATGAGCGCTTCCTCGGCCGTTTCCCGGATTTTCGAAGACTGGCCGCTGCTCCTGAATCGGAACTGCTGGCGTGCTGGGCGGGGTTGGGATATTATCACCGCGCGCGGAACCTGCAGAAAGCGGCTATCCGCATGCGGGAGCTTGACGGATTTCCGGACACATACGACGAAATTCGGAAACTGCCGGGAACTGGCGACTACACCGCTGCGGCGGTGGCCAGCATTGCGTTCGACTTGCCGCGCGCTGCCGTCGATGGGAACGTATTGCGAGTAGCAAGCCGAATTTTTGACGACGGAACCTCGACGAGCACAGCGTCAGGACGGAAGCATTTTCGCGCTCTGGCCACGCTCCTGCTTGACACCTCACGCCCAGGTGCGTTCAATCAAGCGATGATGGAGTTAGGCGCGACGGTCTGTTTGCCCAGAAAGCCGCAGTGCCTGATTTGTCCAGTCGAGCAATTTTGTGAGGCGTGCAGGAATGGGACCCAGGAACAGCGGCCGGTGAGGGCGGCGGGCATTAAGAGCGTCGAAGAAGATCGGGTCGTATTTTGGATTGCAGAGGCAGGCAAGATACTGGCGTGGCAACGGCCGCCGCAATCGAAACTGATGGCGGGCTTCTGGGAATTACCGGAGAGGGCCCAACTCCCCTCCGCCAGCGTGGGACGCACGCTAGGTATGTTCCAGCACGGAATCACGTTCCATAGCTACCGCTTCGAAGTCCAGGAAGCAGCGGCGCCGGCGGACCTGGGACCGTGCGAGTGGGTGTCCATCGACGCGCTTGCCAGTATGCCGCTGAGCACGGTAATGAGAAAGGCGAAGCGCATCGCGGATAGAACCCGGAAGCCGGTTGCAACGGCTCGTTCCAGTACTGCGTCGGTTTGAGCGAGTGCCATGATTTCTATAGACTGCAGAAAGGATTGCGAATGAGAATTCGTTTTGCCGTCGCCTCGTTGTACGCCGGGATATGCTGCGCTGCGTTTGCACAACAGAACGAGCCTGCTCCACCCGCAGGGGAGCAGGACGGGTTTAAGTCCCGCACGGAGAAACAGACGCCGCCAGGAAGCTACGAAGTAGCGGCGGGTACTCACGTTCTGCTGAGTATGATCAACAGCGTAAGCACGAAACAGGCAGCAGTAGGAGACCGCATTTACCTCGAGACGGCCTTCCCGGTACTTTCCGGCGACCGGATCGTGATCCCGCAGGGAAGCTGGGTCACAGGGACTATTACGGAGGTGAAGCGGCCGGGACGGGTGAAGGGCCGGGGCTCGCTCCAGGTGCGCTTCGATTCCCTGACACTGCCGAACGGCGTCAGCCGGAATTTCCGGTCGGATCTGGGCGCGCTTGACTCGCGCGATAACGAGACGCTCAAGCGTGAAGAGAGTAAAGTCGGCAGCGCCGGAGATAAGAAGGGTGATCTCGGCACGGTAATCGGCAGCACTGCCGCTGGAACTGTCATCGGATCGGGCGTAGGCGCAGCGGCAGGCAATGCCGGGAAAGGCGCGGGTGTCGGAACCGGCGTAGGCGCCGCGGCGGGTCTGGTTGGAGTCTTGCTGACCAGAGGTCCGGATGCGACGTTGACAAAAGGATCTACGGTAGAGATGGTGCTCGACCGGCCGCTAACATTTGACCGGAAAGATCTCGATTTCAATAACGCGCCGCCTCATGCCTCGCTCAGCGACGGTGGTCCGCATCAGCAGCCGGCGCGGAGCGGCTGGACGCAACACTCGCCGTTCTAAGGCCCTCTGAGTGGAGGTCCCCGGGCGGCGCCCGCCCACGTAGAAAAGGTTCTGGAACTTTTTCTACTCGCAGGGTAATACCCTATGAGAGCGGAACCGGCCGAGTGAGGAAACCAAGGTGCAGAGGCGAGCAAAACGATACCGAACTTTTGCGACTGTCTGCGCGCGGCGACGAAGAGGCGTTTCTTGTTCTGTACCAGCGACATCAGGCGCCGGTCTTCCGCTTCGCCCTGCATATGTCGGGGAGCCGGGAGATCGCTGAAGAAGTTACGCAGGAGGTGTTTCTGGCGATGTTGGCCGGTGCCCGCCAGTATGTTTCGCAACAAGGCTCGCTGCAGGCTTACCTGATTGGAGTAGCGCGAAACCAGGTTCGGCGTCAGCTCAGGCATCGCCGCGCGAATGCTCGCGTTGATGACACGAGCGGCGAGCTACGAGATGAATCAGGTGAGCGGCTGCTCGATGAACTGAGCCGCAAGCAGGAGTTGGGTGCCCTGCGGGAAGCGATTCTCAGGCTTCCGCCAAACTATCGCGAGGTGGTGGTGCTGTGCGACATGGAGGGCCTGGACTACGAGCAGGCTGCGGCACAGTTGAGTTGCGCACTGGGAACGGTACGTTCGCGCTTGCACCGGGCCCGGGCAATCTTGCAAGCGAAGCTGTCCAGAAAGTGGGGACGGGAAGAATGTCCGGCGTGAATAGTCAAGACCTGAAAGACGCGTTGAGCCGGTTGGCCCAGGCGCAGCCGCGAGAAGCGAGCGTGGGCGCTCAGCAACGGCTGCTCGAGGCGTTTCGCAAGCGGCGAAGGAGACGACCCGCGGTGTGGGCCTGCTGGGCGACTGCCGCGGCCTGTCTGGCCTTAGCTATTGGATGGCTCTGGGCTCGTCAGTCGGCGCCCGTTGAAACCACCAGTGCAACGAATGAAAGTTACTACGCGCCTCCGCCGGGCTTTGTCGCGCTGCCCTATGCGCAGAGCGGCGTTCCCTTGGAGCAAGCCGTCATTGTCCGCGTGCAGTTGCACTCCGGCGAGTTGAGAATGTTGGGCATGCCTGCCCCGGTGGCCCGCGCTGGTGAACGGATGAGCGCGGATCTGCTTGTCGGACAGGACGGCATCGCGCGCGCGGTTCGACTGGTGCAGTAGGGACGAGGCATGCCTCGTCCAGATCTCTAGTTTGAGTTGAGAGGAGAAGTACGTATGTATAGAACAATTGCAATCGCGGTCGCATGCAGTGCAACTTTGCTCGGCCAAACGCCTGCGAGTCCTCCTAAGACGGCCATTATTCACGGGGAGGCCGGGGTTCACGTTGGCGGTGATATGGCGGAGTTCGGTCCGATCGGCATTACCGGCGCCATGGCCGGGCCGATGGCAACCATCGCCGGGGCGCCCTATTCGGCACAAGCTGTGACCCAACGGGTTCAAATGCTGGCCGATGGCAATCGCATCGAGCAAAGCACCTCCGGCAGCGTGGCTCGCGATAGTCAAGGGCGCGTACGGCGCGATGAAGCATTGCCAGGTTTGAGCGGTAGCAATGGAGATGCTCCTCATCTGGTAATGATCGAAGACCCGGTCGCGGGTGTGCATTGGACTCTCGACGCGCAGACCAAAACAGCGGTGAAGATGCCGTCTGCAAGGACCAAGGTACTCCCGGTAAAGCCTGGAGTTTCCGGCGCTCCTGTTCCGCCTCCGCCCGGGCCCGAAGACACCTTCTTCTTTACCGCTGCTGCCCCAGGTCCAGGCCCCGGCGTTCACATCATCTCCAAAAGCGAGATCTCTCCGGATTCCAAGGTAAACAAGACGGATCTGGGAACACAGAATATCGAGGGCGTTGCGGCGCAAGGCACACGCATTACGCGCACCATCCCAGCTGGGACGATTGGCAACGACCTGCCGATTGTGATCACGACGGAAACCTGGTATTCGCCCGAGTTGAAGGTCCTCGTTTTCAGCAAAACAAATGACCCGCGTATGGGAGAGACCACGTACAAGCTCACTGATATTCAGCGTGCCGAGCCGGCAGCCAGCCTATTCCAGGTTCCGGACGACTACACGATAAGAGATCAACCCGCGAACAACTTTGTCTACCGGGTCGTCAAAAAGAATCCGTGAGATGTCGTTTCGCGCACGCTCTGATTCATTCGTAGCGGAGGGCGTGCATAGGATCGACGCGGGTGGCGCGGTAAGCCGGCAGGTAGCCTGCGAGGGCCGCCACAGCGGCGATGGCGAGGGTAGCGGTCGCAATTGAAAGCGGATCAACCGGGTCGATTCCATAGAGCTGCGACCGCACCGTTTGAGTTAGAATCCAGGCTGCCGGGAGCGCAACGACGATTCCGATCGCCAGCAGGGTCAGTACTTCGCGCATCACGAGCCACAGTACATCTTTTCTGGCTGCTCCGATCGCGATGCGAATGCCGATCTCGCGAGTACGGCGCGCGACTGTATAAGCCATTACGCCGTAGAGCCCGATCGAAGCAAGCAGGGTAGCCAGAAGCCCGAAGCCGGTGGAGAGCAACGCCACCAGTCTTTCGGTAACGAGCGAATCCTTCATCGTCTTCTCAAGGGTTTCCATGTCGAAGATCGGTAGATTCGCATCCAGGTCGTGTACACGTTGCCGGATGCTATTAAAGATCTGCTCAGGATCTCTCGCGGTCCGCACGTAGGCCGTTATGCCGGTCGCAAAATCCATCTGCTGGTACGGCCGGAATACCTCAGTGGGGATCTCGTCGCGCATGCTTTCATATTTTGTGCTGCGACCGACGCCGACAATGGTGATGTCGGTTTTGGTGCCGGGGTCAATACCCATACCGATCTTGTGGCCGATGGCGTTGATCGTGCCAAAATATTTTTTCGCAAACGCTTCATTCACGATGCAGACTTTGGGAGTGGTAAGCCCGTCGGTCCGGCGAAAATCGCGTCCCGCCAGTAGCGCAATTTCCATCGTTTTGAAATAATCCGGCGAGAGGAAATTCATGTGAGGATCAGGTAGTTCGCCGGTTTTGGGCGTGTATGAATCGATAGTCACCCAATTGTCCCATTCATTGCCTGTGAGGACCGGCATGACGGCGAGTGCGGCCGTGTTCACTCCGGGCAGCGTGTTGAGGCTTTCCTGCAATTGCCGGTAGAAATTCTTCGTGCGTTCCTCCGGGTAGCCGTTCAGAGTCGGATCTACTCTGAAGGCGAGAAGATTCGTCGTCCGGAAACCCGGATCCAGGTCTTTCAGCTTCTGAAGGCTACGAATGAAGAGACCAGCGCCAATCAACAACAGAAGCGACAAGGCGATCTGCGAGACTACAAGAGCTTTCCGGGTGAGAGCGGAGCCCCCGCCAATGACAGCTCCAGCCTGGTCTTTGAGCGTGTTCGCTACATCCGGGCGAGTGGTTTGCAGGGCAGGCGCAAGTCCGAAAGCGAGGCCTGTCAGCACCGAGACGCAGATGTTGAAACCGAGGATGCGCCAGTCGAGCGTAGAGGAAAGAGTCAGCGGCGTCGAGCCGGTGGGAAGAAATCCGATTAACGCTTTGTCGGCCCAAATGGCCAATGCAAGACCGGCCACGCCGCCCGTCAACGACAGCAACAAGCTCTCGACTAAAAGCTGCTGCACAATGCGGCGCCGCCCCGAGCCCAGCGCGAGCCGGATTGCGATCTCCTTCTGACGTGAAGTTGCCCGCGCGAGCAGCAGATTGGCAACATTCGCGCACGCAATGAGGAGGACCAGTGCCACAGTCGCCATCAGCACCAGCAGAGGTTTAGAGAATTGCCGGCGAAGCTGGGACCGGCCTTTTGAGGCGGGCAGCACATCCATTGACATCCGCAGGAACTGCTGTTTCATATAGGGCGAGGCCTTGGCAAACGCCTTTTGCTTCACCTCCATCCGCAATATCTGGTGAAAGAAGGGTTGAATACCTGCCTTCGCCTGCTCGATCGAAACTCCCGGTTTGAGACGTCCGAAAGCAGTCACCCACCGTGAGCGGCGATCGTTGAGATCCAGGTAAGCTGTGAGCTTCATGCTCATGGTGGCCGGGACGCGCACCTGCGGTGCATAGCCCGGGTCGGTCCCGGAAAAGCCGGGCTGACTCACGCCAATTACGGTGAACGGATAGCCATTAATCGTGAGTTTCATGCCGACGACACCGGGGCTTCCCGCAAAGCGGGTCTGCCAGTATCCATAACTCAGGACGGCGACGGGATGACCTCCCTGAAGTTTGTCGTCGTTTGCCGTAAACAGCCGGCCGATGGCCGCATGCACACCCAGAACGGGAAAATAATTTCCACTTACCAACTCGCCCGAAACTCGTTCCGTGCGGCCGCCGTAGCTCAGGCTCATATCGGTTTCGGTGAAGCAGAACATTCCGCTGAAGACCGAGTTGTGATCGCGAAAGTCCTGGTACATCGGATATGAGATCCGGTTCGGGCCCATGTTGCTGCCGTAGTGCCTCCCGACGGCGGTGAGCATCGCGAGCTGTTGCGGTTGCCGGACGGGCAGCATGCGCACGAGTATCTGATCGGTCAACGAGAAGATGGCTGTGTTCGCCCCGATGCCGAAAGCAAGGGAGAGTGCTGCGACCGCAACGAACAGTGGCGAACGGGCGCACGTGCGTGCAGCGAAGACAAAGTCCTGAGCAAGGTTCATAAATATCTTAGATAGCTATACGGTGCGAGGGCGGAGGAAGATCCGGATTACTTGCCTTTTCGGATGTAGATCTGACCGTTAAACGATGTGAACTGAAATTCCGGGCCACCGCCGTTGATGGTGCCGCGCAGAGTACGATCGAAGCGCACGTGATACTTGCCGTCCGAAGTTCGTCCAGGTTCGTTTTGGACCTGCCGCGCCCCTGGCTCCAACTTCACGTCGAAATCGCTATAAATCTCGCCATTGTCAGTTTTCATGCGCACGTTGGCCTTGACGCTGGCAGGAAGCGTGACATCGATGTTCCCGTTCATGGTGCTAAAGGACATCGGCTTGGACGGATCTACGCGGTCGAGGCTAACAAGTACCTCACCGTTCAGCGAGTGTGCGACGACCGACCCGCCCACATTTTTGAGCATGATCTTACCGTTCAGATCGTTGGCGTCAATTTCGCCGTCCACCTGCTCGACCTGGATATCACCGTTATTAACGCATTTCAGCTCCAGCGAGGAGTGACGCGGCACCGTGATGGTCAGGTCGGCGGGCCGGTTCCATGACGACGTCTTGATTGTGACGACGTTGTTATCTTCGACGACGTCGAGCCCGGAGCTCCCGCCGAGGTCCAGCCGTTTCATTCCGTCGGCACGCGGCGGGGGCGACTCGTGCTCTTCCTCGCCGCTGCGCGAATGGGCCTGCACCTGGACGTCCCGCACATCCGCGCCTCTGACGGTAATGCTTCCAGAAAGCATGCTGGCATGTATACGCGCCGGGCGGGATGGATCATGCAAAGGCACATTCACTCGCTCGCCGTTCTGCGCCAGCACAAACCCCGCGCAAAACAGCAGCAGTCCAATCACTCGAATCATTTCTTGCTTCTCCTCATTGCTCACGATGCAAACGGACATTTCCGTTCAACGTCTCAAAGCTCAATTGCGGTCCACCGTTTCCCACGCGCCCGCTTCCGCCGCGATTACTGCGATAGACAAACTTACCGTCATGTTCTCCGCCCGCGCTCTCGGCAACCACCCTGGGAGCTACATCGAAATCGCTATAGATCTCCCCATTAAAGGTCTTGAAAAGCAGATCGGCTGAGAGGCCGGGCTGGAAATATAAATCCAACTGCCCGTTAATGGTTTTGAAGCTGCTGGAGGCCGACGGATTCCTTGCAAAACGAACTGTGACCGGACCGTTGACGGTATGAACATCGCCGGACCCGGCGATCGCCGTCAGCGTGATTTGGCCGTTGACGTTGCCGATATCGAAGTCGCCCGCCGTGCCCTCCACCCGGACATCTCCGTTATTCACAGTCGAAACCACGATCCGGGCGTTGCGAGGTGTCTGGACATCAATGTCATAGATCACGTTGTAGAAGCGACGCTGCCGGTCATGGCATCCACCGCCTTCACCGTTGCAGCGCCACGGAGCATCGTAGTAAATGGAGGCGGTCCCCGGCTTTTCGGTCATCTCGAGCCGAACTTCGCTCTTCGCCTGCTGCAGATCGCTATCCGTTTCCGCACGGATCTTTTTATGCGCTGTTACCCGAACATCGGAGCCGCTCGCCGCGGTGACGTGCACGTAACCATCTATGTTGTCCACTACCAATCGCATCGGCGGCGCGGACAACGTGAGGACTTTCTGTATGGTTTCCTGCTCCTGGACCGGCCATCGATCCGAGTGCGAGAAAGCACGGCACGGCACCACCGATCCAGACGCCAGCAGTGCCAGGCAAATCGCGGTTTTCATCGGGGTTCCCTATTGATAAGTGAGCCTCTGTAAGCCCCATTCGGCCCGTTGCCGCACGGCTGCATTCACGGCAGTGTCACCGGAGAGCTTGCGCAGTTGGCCGGCTGCGGCGTTATTGCGCATATGTACTACCGCGTCGATGAGCGCAATCTGCACAAGCGGCGAGTCCTGTTGAGCGATGGAATTGACCAAAGCGCTTCGAATGGTTGGGTCACTCGAAAATTTTTCGACGGCATCCAGCGCGGAAAGCCGGACGTTGATGTTCGGATCCCGATTGAGAGTAGCGAGCAGTGCTGAAACCACATCGTTGTCCGGACGCTCCACGCGGCTGCACCACGAAATGCCCTCGAGACGCGAAGCGGCCGACTGCCGCTCGAGCAGCGAGAGCGCAACCGTCTGGCGCAGACTTTGCACCTCTGTATCGAGACGTTTTACTTCCTGAGTAGAGGCGTGGCCTGGCAGGTTCACGCGCCCCGCGTACCATCCCAAAGCGAACACGGCAATAGCGACGGCGGTCTGCCGCACCAGACCCTGCAGCCCGGATTTCCACCAGGCGAAGCCGCCACCAGAAACGCGATGGCCCTCCTTGGCGACGCTATTAAGCTTTTGGTAGAAGCGAGCCCGTAGCGCATCGCTGGGTCGCTCTTGCGGAAGGTTCCCGAGTTCGTCCCAAAGCGAGCGAAGCTCTTCGATTTCAATCAACAGTTCAGGACCGGTATTCAGTTGCGCTTCAAAACTGCTCTTTTCAGCGGGCGTCAACTGGCCGGCCAGATACCGCGGAATCAAGAGGCGAATCTCTTCAAACGTCATACAGCTTTTCTCCGCGGAGCTCGCAAAAACCTTCGCGAAGCTCCTTCAACGCGCGATATGCGCGAACTTTCACCGTGCCAATCTCACATTTCAGAATGCGAGCGATATCCTCATAGCGCATGTCATGGAAGCGGCTGAGCACCAGTACCTCCCGCTTCTCCTCGGGAAGCCTTTCCAGAGCTTCCTGCAACAATTTCACGTCCTGCCGGCGGGTGATTACTTCTTCCGGCATGGGTTCCGAACTCCTCATATCGTCCATTTCGCTTCCCGTCTGCTCCGCGCGGACTTTATGAAAAGAATCGAAACAGGCGTTCCGGGCCATCCGGTAGAGCCAGACCTGAAACGGGAGGCCGGGATCATAGCTCCGGGAGTACTTGAGAACCCGAAGAAACACCTCCTGCACCAGGTCTTCACTGAGCGCACGATTACGCGTAAGACTTAGTAAATAGCGAAACAATCCGACGTGGTAGCGCTCAAAAAGCGTAGCGAGCTGGGTGGAGTCACCGGTCTGCACAAGCTTCATCAATTCGCTGTCAGTTTCGCTCCCCACTCGTCCTCACAGGTCAATACCGGATTATCGGGAAAAGGTTACAGAAAAGTGCCGGCCGGCCGTAAGCCCAGTGGATTCAATCAGGATGGCCTGCCTTCCGGCAGCGGAACATTATCGATCAGACGTACTCCTTCGAGAGAAGCTGCGACAAATCGTCTTCCCCAGTGTTCCTCGACATAGTCCACGTCAAATCCTTCGGCCTGGAGCAAAAGTTTCGCTTCACCCGCCGTGACAGATGCGGTCAGGGCATGGTAGATGGCCGCCGCCTTCTGCCGCGCTCCGGGTGACAACAAGTTATTCCGGGAGCTTTCCGCAAGCTCCGATTCTTCGCGCACCGTCGAGCAAGGCACGATCTCGGCTGGAATGAAAAAGTCGTCTACCATGCCTGCGATGACCTGGAGCTGCTGGTAATCCTTTTCGCCGAAATAAGCGCGGTCGGGACGAACGAGGTTCAGAAGCTTCAGAACAACAGTCATGACGCCTTGAAAAAATCCGGGCCGGCGAATCCCCTCCATCAGCCTTGTTATGCCATCTTCTTCCACGCGGAAACGGTATCCGTTCGGATACAGTTCCGCAGCATCCGGCATGAATACGTGGTCGGCCCCGAGTTCCGCGAGCATCGCCAGATCCTGGTCGAGGGTACGCGGGTAGCGTTGGAGATCTTTGGGATCGTTAAATTGTGTCGGGTTTACAAAAATGCTGACAACAACGATTTCATTCTCGCGGCGGCAGCGCTGCACGAGCGAGGCATGGCCCCGGTGAAGCGCTCCCATTGTGGGGACAAGACCTATGCTTTGCTCGTTCAGGGCCCGCCGCCGGTCGAGCCAGGCTGCGACGGTCTTAGACACTTGCATTTGCTAATAACTTTCCTCTTTGCCCGGAAACGTCCCGGCTCTCACCGCTTCGTCAAACTTCGCGACAGCATCGAGAACGTGGCACGCGCCGTCGTAAAAGACACGTGCAAATCTCGGATGGGGGTCCGCATTCAGGCCAAGAAGGTCCTGCAGGACGAGGATCTGCCCGTTGCAGGCTGAACCCGCGCCGATGCCGATGGTCGGGATATGAAGAGCGTTCGTGATCTCCTGTGCTAGGCCGGCAGGAATGCACTCGAGGACCACGGCGAAAGCGCCGAGACTTTCGAGCGCGCTAGCTTGGCGGACGACATCGCGAGCGCCATCGCCAGTGCGTCCCTGCACGCGAAAGCCTCCATAAGCGCGAACCGATTGAGGCTGCATGCCGAGATGGCCCATGACCGGTATTCCGCTCTGAACGATCCGTCCGATCACGTCCTCATGGCCGTCAACTCCTTCGATCTTCACTGCGTGCGCGCCGGCTCCCAACAGTACCTGCACCACATCCAAGGCCGGGGAAACACCTTTCCGGAACGAAAGAAAGGGCATGTCGGCAACCAGAAACTTCTCCGGGGCGCCGCGCGCTACGGCCTCCGTGTGCAGGCGCATCATATCTACGGTCACCGATAGGGTCGAAGAGTGACCGTGCATGACCATTCCGGCGCTATCGCCGACAAGAATGCCATCAATCGCGGTTTTCGCCAGCAATCGGGCAAAGGTGTAGTCGTAGCAAGTGATCATCGAAAGCTTGCGGCCTTTGCTCTTGGCGGCGACGAAATCCGGCGCGCTCATCGTCTTCGAAGAAGTATGGCGATGTGCGCCGGACCCGGAAGAGGGAAGGGAATCGCTCGGCATTGGATTTGCAATTGTCAGGAGTTGACCAAACTCCAGACTTACATAGCGACGGAGAGGGAAGCTCAGGCAAGACCCCTGACGCTTCCGGCTCCGTCTCAGCTCGAGCGCTGACCAGCTATAGTGTCGGCTTATTGATCGTTTTGAGTTGCCAGACCCGCAAGGCCAAAAGGCGGGATCCTGACCGGCTGCCGCAGCCAGGGAGTAAACAGGATTCCTGGTCCACCGGCGCTTGCACATTCCTCCGCGCCGGGGCCGCCCGGACATCCCCACCAGTTTTCGGTCGCATTGACCATGCCTGTTCCGAGATTATCGACGCCGAGGGTATCGTCATTCAGATCATTGAAGTGAATCTCTACATCGGACGGCGTGTTGACCGCTATCTCTACCGCTTCGTGATTGATGGCGTTCTGCGTGATGATTGTGCCGTTGATCGGGGATACGCCGAATACGTTAATGCCGGTCGCGCCGGGAGTGAATGCGTCATCCGTATCCGCACCGTTTCGTGCGATATAGTTTCCGATGATCGCATTATTGTTCAGGTTTTGATTCGGCGTGTGGCTGTGCATAGCCACGCCGGGCAAACCGTTTCCAATGAGCCGATTCCCGATAACGACATTTCCATAGTTCATGGTTCCCGGCACTGAATCGAAGATGCCGACTCCGGCGCCTTCCCCCTGCAGTCCGTTACGGGAGGATTCATTTCCGGAGATCGTGTTGTGAAAGACGCCCAGTGGCGTTTTCGAGCCGCTCAGCGAAGCTGGAGGATGCGAAGCCAGCGTGATTCCACAGTCGAACGGATTTTCCTGTACAACGTTGCCCGTGATCACGTTGTCGTGGGTTTTGCCGGTATCGTCACTGAGCAGAATTCCGCCGGAATTATGCTCCACGAGGTTGTTTCCAATGATGGAATGATGTACGCCGCTAAGGTGAATTCCCTCGCCGCAATCGAAATCTTCCGCCGTCTCGAAATCGGGCTGGCCCGGGCAGGTGCCGGCGGATGGATTCAGGCTTTTATCGTTGTTTTTCACGTGGTTGTTCCAAATGCTGATCGACGACGAATTCGTGATCAGGATTCCTTCGAAGTTGGCGTTTTCGACTGTGAAACCTGACACCACAACATGGCTCAACCCGGCATTGTCAATTCCGTCAATGTAGATACCGTTTGCCAATCCGGTCGCGTCGATGATGGTGCTGCTGCTACCTGTGCCGATGAGAGAAAGAGACTTCTTGATGATTACGTCTTCGACATAGGTTCCTGAAGCAACCTTTATCGTGTCGTTTGCCGAGGCGGCCGATATGGCTGCGTTAATACTCGAAAAACAGCCGGAGCTTCCACCTCGATTCACGCATAAAGTAGCCGCCCCGGAAGACGGGCACAGTACGGTGAGTAATGCACAGAGCGAAATCATGCACATGAGAGGACAGCGCTGAAAATCCGATGGGAAATACTTCACGTGTTTCGAAAGCCTCCTTGTCAGCGGAAATGAATAGCCGTTTTAGAGTGACGGACTTCCAGTAATATCAGACTCGCCATGTCCAAGGTCCCCATTGTCCTGATAACCTATGGCGAATGAGAAGCTTTCTTACGCTCAGTTTCATTCCGCGAAGCAGCGATTTCGCCTTGCTCTTACTTCGGCTCATGGTCGGATTCAGCCTGTTCTGGTGTCACGGTTGGGAGAAGATTTCCGGCTTTTCCAGAATGGCGTCCCACTTTCCCGATCCGATCCATATCGGTCCCGTTCCCAGCTTGGCTCTTGCCTTGCTGTCCGATGGAATCTGCTCCATCCTGATCTTCTTCGGCTTTGCTGCACGTTGGGCGGCGTTGGTGGTGGCGGTGAATACTGGCGTGGCGTTCACCCTGGTTCACCATTATCGATTTCACGGTCCGGGGAACGGCGAAATGCCGTGGATGTATTGTGCCGCTGCGCTCACGATTCTGATCGCGGGTCCGGGGCGGTTCAGCCTCGACCGGCTGTAGCCGCGCTGCTATCTTCAGCATTAAATGATTGCGCGTTATACGCGCCCAGAGATGGGCGCCATCTGGAGCGAGCTCCACAAATACGAATGTTGGCTGGAGGTGGAACTCGCCGCTGCCGAAGCCCTGGCTGAACTGGGCCAGGTTCCGGCGGATGCCGCTGCGGCGCTACGCAAGTATGCGGGTTTTGAAGTGAACCGCATTCAGGCGATCGAACGAGAAGTACGCCATGATGTGATCGCGTTCACGACTGCGGTTGCGGAAACGATGCTGACGAAAGGTGTCGCCGAAGCATCACGCTGGTTACATTACGGCTTGACTTCAAACGATGTCGTCGACACAGCGCAAGCCCTGCAGATCCGGGACGCGTCACGACAAATTTCAGCGGGACTGGACACACTCTCGGCGGCTCTAAAGAAACTCGCATTCGAGCACAAGCATACGGTGCAAATTGGCCGGACCCACGGCATCCACGCCGAACCTATTACGTTCGGGTTGAAGGCCGCGCTTTGGTGGGATGAACTCGAGCGGCACCGCCGTCGCTTTGCCGCCGCCACGGAGGAGATTCGAGTCGGCAAGATTTCCGGCGCGGTGGGCACGTTTGCGCACATTGGCCCGGAAGCCGAGGAGAAGATCTGTGCCCGACTCGGCCTCAGGCCTGCGCCTATTACCTCGCAAGTTCTTTCGCGGGATTTACACGCACATTACATCGCTACGCTTGCCGGAATAGCGTCCAGCCTGGACAAAATCGCCCTGGAAATCCGGCATCTGCAGCGAACCGAGGTTCGCGAGGCAGAGGAGCCCTTCGTAGCGGGCCAAAAGGGCTCCTCTGCAATGCCTCACAAGCGCAATCCCGTTGCCTGCGAGCAGATCTGCGGCTTGGCGCGCATCGTTCGCTCGAATGCCCAGGCGGCATTCGAGAACGTGGCGCTCTGGCACGAACGCGACATTTCCCATTCCTCAGTGGAACGGGTCATTCTGCCCGATTCTACAATCCTGACGGATTATCTGCTGTCCAAAACCACCTGGCTGATCTCAGGCCTGCGCGTAAATCCGGACCGGATGCGCCGGAATGTAGATATGACCAAAGGACTTATATTTTCGGGCCAGCTTTTGTTGGATCTCGCCGCCGCCGGCATGCTCCGCGAAGAGGCATACCGGCTGGTCCAGCGGCACGCCATGGATGCCTGGGAAAACGAGAGCGATTTTCGCGCGGCCGTGGAGATCGATCCGCGCATTCAGCAATATCTGACGAAAAAGGATCTAAGTAATGTGTTTTCGTTAGAGCGGCAGCTTGGGAATGTGGATTTCGTTTTTCGGAGGGTGTTTGGTAACTAACAGCCAGGCTACGTGAAATTTCTATGGGGATTTTCTCAATTTTCGTTTAAACTGGACGTGCCCATATTCGCGGCAGCAAGCGATGGGCCAAAGAGCGTGAGAATGCGAGCAAATGTGCGGAAACCGCTTGGCGTGGAATTGGCTCGAGTATTGCTCGTTGATGACGATCTCACCTCCCGGCTGACCCTTAAGGCGGTTCTCGAAGCGGGCGGCTACTTTGTAGACGCAGCCGCTTCGGCGGCCGAAGCGGTCGGCAAAATGGATGAGCGGCAATACGAACTCGTTTTGAGTGATCTCCAAATGGAATCGCCTAAGGCGGGGCTGAAGGTGCTCGCCCATGCGCGGCTAATGGCCTATAAGCCGGCCACGGCGATCCTGACCACTTATCAAAACGGGCGGACGAACGCCCGCCGCCCCGTTCTGATCAAGCCGGAGGACCTACCAGGTCTGCTGAGTAAGGTGGCCGACCTGATCAGCCAGCGGGCCGCCCGAATGGTCGAGCGGCAAATGAGACAAGCTCTTTAACCCCGCATAATCAAGGGTTTTCGAGCTTCCGTTCGTGGCCGATGCGCTCGATCACAGCTTCATACGCGTCCAAAGCGTCCCGAAAGAAGTGGTCTTCGGCGGGTACCCAGTTGAGGTGTTTCGGCTCGGGAAGGGTCTTGAAGAACTCGGTCAGGTCGGCCGCGGGACCGAATTCATCGTTCGTGCTCTGCACAAAGTATTTGGGCACATGCACGTGATAGACAAACTCGCGCTCGGCCACCCGGGTCGGATATCCGGCTGCGATTACGCGTCCGATGGTGCTTTCCTGTGAAGCGAGGCGCAGGGCTATCCGGGATCCAAAGGAAAAGCCCGCGAGAAGGACCGGCAGCTCGGGATACCTTTGCTCGATTTCGCGAAGCGCGACGCGCGCATCCTCAGTCTCGCCCAACCCGCCGTTATACTGTCCTTCACTCAGGTTGACGCCGCGGTAATTGAAGCGGAGCACCACGCAGCCGCTCTTTCGCAAACCCCGGGCGAGCCGATAAACCACTTTATTGTGCATCGTTCCGCCGTGTTGGGGATGAGGATGGCAAACCACGGCCGCTTCGACGGGCACGCCATGCTCTGGCTCTTCTAACAGTGCTTCCAGCTTGCCAGCCGGTCCGGGCAGAAAGAGCGTCTCAATACGGCGCGGCATTCAGTTCGAGCGGTAATTGGTGAACTGCATGTCGATACCAAAGTCCTTCCCTTTCAGGAGGGCAATCACTTGCTGTAGGGTGTCCCGATCTTTGCCGCTCACGCGCACCAGGTCGCCCTGAATGCTGGCCTGCACCTTCAGCTTGCTGTCCTTGATGGTCTTAATCACGTCTTTTGCTTTCTCGGTGGAGATGCCTTGTTGCAGCGTGATTTCCTGCCGCACGCTGCCGTGGGAGGCGTGAGTGATGGTCCCATACTGCAATCCCTTCAACGGAACGTTGCGCTTGACTAATTTCTGGCCCAGGATCTCGGTGATGGCCTTTAGCTTGTATTCATCCGAGCTGGCGAGCAGGATCTTGCGTTCCTTCTCGTTCAGTTCGACCGACGACTTGGTGTCCTTTAAGTCGTAGCGCGTCTGCACCTCTTTCGAGGTTTGCTGGATGGCGTTAGAGACCTCATTCAGGTCGATTTTCGAGACGATATCGAAGGTATTTTCAGGCATGCGTCATCCTTCATCGTAAGATGACATGTTTGCGATATGAATGAACGTCCCCTTTCTGTAGCAGTAATCGGGTGGGTGTACGTGGCGGCAGGCGCAATCGGCCTCGCTTTTCACTTCAGTGAGTTCACGGCGCGTCCCTTTCAATACGACCTTGTGTGGATTTCTCTTGTCCGTGTCATAGCGATCGTTTGCGGCGTGTACATGCTGCGCGGCAGCAACTGGGCACGCTGGCTCGCGATGGCCTGGATCGGATTCCACGTCGTCCTGAGCATCTTTCACTCCTGGCCTGAGTTGCTGATGCATACCCTGCTGTGCGCGGCCTTTGCCTATTTCCTATTTCGCCCAGAGGCAAACCGCTATTTTCGCTCGGCGAGAACCCGGTGATGTAGGGGAAACAGGAAATCATCCCCGGTGCGACAGCGCGAGCACCACGCGTTCGGTAAGCTCGTCAATCAATGCTGGCATGGCGGAGTCCAAAGCGAGCGTGACGGCAGCCCGGATACTGTGCCGGTCGAGCTCGCTCTTTCCATTCGCAGCGGCGTTCCTCGGAGTGGCCGCGCTGCGCTCCAGAAGCTGCTGGACCGCGCCAAGCAGCGATGACGCTTCGAACGGCTTACGAAGGATGATGTCCGCGCCTGCGTTCTTCGCGTCCTGCTCGTTGAACTGATCGATAGGCGCCGCGGCAAAGATGACGGGTATATGCCGGTACTGGTCTTGCGATTTCAGGAAACGAGCCAGTTCGAAGCCGTTCTTAGTAGGCAGATAAACGTCGGTGATGACCAGATCGGGGTTGACGTCCGGCAAACGCCTCAGTGCGATTGCGCCGTCGGAGACGCTAACGACTTCAATGCCTTGGCCGGTGAGGATTTGCTCGGCAAGCCGCAGAGCCTGCGGGCTGTCATCGGCCAGCAGAATACGGCTCATTGCTGCGGCGGATTCTGACCGTTGGCTGCCGGTGTGCTCCCTACCATGCTCTGCTTCTGGTCCGGCTGCTCGTGCTGTTCCTTCTTCTTTTTCTTCTTGTCCTCTTTGGCTTGCTTCTTGGCCTGCTTCTCGCGGTACTTCTGCAATTCGGCATCGCGATTCGTCGGCAGTGGCTGATTCGCTGTTGCTGCTTGCGCACCCGCTGCCGCCGCGCCGCCGGCTCTCGCGTCGGCGTTCTTTTCAAGAGCGGTGTCATGCGCCCCGACAGTTGTCGCACTGACGTCAGTTGTCCCTGTGCCGCCGCCAGAGTTACTGGCGACTTCAGTATTGACAACGGGAACACTCGCTGGGATGGTCCGCTTCGGATCCGTCATCGTCGGCTGCCCTTCTTTCGCAGCATGGCTCACATCCGGTCCGCTGTGGATCCAGGCCGTCGAACGGCTCAGCATACTGGGATTCTTGTAGTTTTCAATCTCGAATTTCTCACGATCGTAAGCGGCTTGGTTCACTGGCGGGACTGGCAGTTCCAGATCCCCGAGGCGGCGCTTGGCGTCTTCTGCGCGCTCGCTCAAGGGATAATCGCGAACGATACGGGCGAACATGTCGCCGGCCTGCTTACGAAAGCGCGGACCCATTTTTGAATAAGCATCTCCCGCCTCGTAAAGCGACTCGCCGGCCTTGCTGTATAGAGGATACTGGTCGGCTAAGGCATTCAGGCGATTCGCCGCAGCCGGGTTCATTTCACGCTTCCAATAGAAGTTTCCAACCACGAATTCGTGCTCGGCCAAGCTCTCTTGAATGTTGCGCAGACGCTGCGCCGCCTGGGGCGCAAACTTGCTGTTCGGAAATTGAACCAGCAACTGGCGGCACTCATCTTCGGCCCGCAGAGTCTGTATGTTGTCGCGGTCGCTCTTGTCCATCTGCTTATAGTGAATCTCGCAGACGCGGTTCTGAGCCTGGGCCGCCTCTTCCATATTGGGATAGAACAGGATGAAATCCTTATATTCGGCTTCCGCTTGGGCCAGCCCGTTCGCCCCACCCTCGCGAAACCAGCTATCGGCGATAGCCAGTTTAGCCTTCGCCAAATATTCGCTGGATTCGTAGGTGTTCATTAACGTTTGCAGCGAGATTCGGGCGACTTCGTAGTGTCCCTTCTCGATATCGTGCATGGCCTGATCGAAGAGGATCTTATCGGGCTGCTGAGTGTTCTTAGTGATCGGAGTTTCGTATTTATGGCGGGTACAGCCGGCAAGAAGCCCTAGCGAAAGCGCAACCAGGAGCACCCGCCTCGGCAAGATGTCAAAACATGGCATATGAACTAGACCTTGATTGAAAATGCGTCCGCGGCGAGGTGTTGCATCTCGCGGACGGCTTCTGCGGGATCGGAGACCTGAAAAACAGAAGACCCTGCAACCACCCAATCTACCCCCGCCCTGGCGACTTCCGCAATATTTTCCGGTCCAACGCCTCCGTCGATCTCGATTGCGAAGTTCAGATTGCGCTCGGCGCGGAGACGCGCCAGTTCGCTGATCTTCTTGAGAGAGTTCGGAATGAAGGCTTGGCCGCCGTACCCCGGATTCACGCTCATGACCAGGACATAATCGGTGATTTCCAACACCTCGTGGAGAACCAGAACAGGAGTCGCAGGGTTGATCACTACGCCTGCCTTTGCTCCGTGATCCTGAATCATGTGTAGCGTGCGATCGAGATTGCGGCAAACTTCCCAGTGCACGCTCACGCAATCCGCCCCCGCTTTAATGAAGATGGGGGCATAGGTATCGGGGTCCTCGATCATCAGGTGATGATCCAACTTGACGCGTGTGAAGCGCCTGAGGGATTCAGTGATCGGCGTTCCCACCGTAAAATTGGGAACGAAGTGGCCATCCATGATATCCACGTGGAGCATCTGAATGCCGGCCTGCTCGACTTTGCGAACGTCTTCGCCTAAGCGAACGAAGTCAGCGGCAAAAATGGATGGGACAATCTGGAGCACGTAAACTACACTTTTTGCATGCCCTTAACGCGTTATATATGGCGCCGGCTCCCCCGAAACTCCTCCAGGCGCGTTACAAGCTTGCTTCCCACAGCCGGCCGTCCTATCGCCAACCTGCTGGAACGTCTTGATGGTAACACGTCGGGAGCGCGACTGAGCATAGATAATGGCTTCCCAGCTGCAAGTGTCCTTTCCGTTGGGACTGATTCAACGCTCACAAGACCGCGTAAGCAAGCGATAAAAGAGCCGGCGGTTTTTTCCGAGCGCTCTCTCGGGCATCTCCGCGGGGTGTGCATTCTTCGCATGCTTCTGCCGAAACGTGTTGTGGAACTCACTCGTTGGCGTTGACTGGACAAGAGCAACTATGAACAGCTACCGTGTCACATGGGGCGCCAACCGCCTGGGTATGCGACCCAGGCCTGTTTTACGACGGGGCGCGGAATGATTTCGGGTCTGATGCGGACGCTGGCAGTGGCCTGCATTTGTGCTGCGCCGGCGCTTGCGGAGGCCGCGCCGGACTCGCTCGTTACATTGACATCAATCGCTCGTGTGCGCGGTTTGTCTCCTGAAGAAGCTGTTCGCGGATATCCTGTTCATCTGCAAGCTGTGGTCACGTTCTTCGATCCGGTCTCGTACGACCTTTTCCTGCACGACGAAACAGCCGCGATCTGGATGTCCTGGACAGCCGATTCACCGAAAGTAACGGTCGGCGATCTCGTCGATGTGCAAGCAGCCACAACCTTCACCGATTTTGCTCCCGATCTGTTGAACCCGAGACTGAGGATTTTGGGGAAGGGGCATCTGCCTCAGCCGCGGAAGGTCTCTTTTGAACAAATGGCCAGCACGTTGGAGGACAGCGAGTGGGTGGAAGTGGAAGGAATTGTCCGGCAGGCCGAGTACCTCCACCGCACTGTCCGTGAAAAACTGCTCTGGATGGCAGTTGCTATTCCCGGTGGCACCATAGATGTGCAGATTCCCTGGGACGGTTCTCCGGTACCCTCTGGTTTGGTGGATGGCCGTGTCAGACTGCGAGGTGCCTGCGGCGCCGAGTTCAATGCGGAAGGCCAACAGATCGGAGTGCAATTATCTGTTCCTGGTCTGGAATACGTCCACATCCTGGAACCGCCGCGGCCTGACCGGCTGGCTGGTGCGCCTAGTCCGATTGGGCAGCTGCAACGCTTCGGCTATCACCATGAGCTGGGACACCGCGTCCGGCTCGCAGGAACGGTTACGGCGGTTATGCCGGGCCGCGGGTTCTATCTGGAGGATCCATCCGGCGGCGTAAATGTTGTAACGCGGCAGGGAATCCCGCTCCAGCCGGGCGATCGGGTGGAAACGCTGGGATTCGTCGGCATCTTCGATTCGCATGTCCGTCTGGAAGACGCGCTAACCCGCCGGATCTCCGGTGGTTCGCCTCTGCCGGCGCTGGGGATCACAGCCGAGCAGGCCTTATCGGGGAAATACGAATCACGCGTTGTGGCCATCGAGGGTAGTGTCGTGGGGCGCTCCACCTTGCCGCGCCAGCAGACCGTAATGTTGCAGCAGAAGGAAACCATCTTCCCCGTGGTTGCCGCGCAAGGATCGTTTACCGGGGAACTGCCCCGTGAAGGCACGCTCGTTAAGGCAAGTGGTATTTGCGTCGGAGAACTCGATTCCAATGGCAAAATAGTCGCCTTTAGGATCGTCACGCGGTCAGCTGACGACGTTATGGTTCTGCAGGAAGCGCCGTGGTGGACGGTGCGCCGCGCTCTCGGACTGATCGGACTACTGGCAGCGGCCAGCTCGTTTATCCTTGCGTGGGTATTCGTCCTGCGGCGACGCGTCCAGGACCAGACGCGCCTCATCAGCCAGAAGCTGGCACAGGAGGAGTCGCTCAAGAAGGCTGCGGAGATGGCGAGCCGGACCAAAAGCGAATTTCTGGCCAACATGAGCCATGAGATCCGTACTCCCATGAACGCAATTGTCGGCTTTACTGACTTGTTGCTTGGCACGCCTTTAACGGACGAACAGCGCGATTATGTGAACACGGTTCAGTTCTCATCGCACTCGCTTACGCATGTGCTGAATGACGTCCTGGATTTCTCCAAGATCGAAGCGGGGCAACTGAGCCTCGAAGAAATTCCGTTTTCGCTCTCGACTTGTATTCAACGGGTGCTGCAACTCATTTCTCCAGAAGCAAGCCGGAAGAGCATCGCAACGCGGGTAAATATCGATGGGAACGTCTGCGACACGCTAATTGGGGATCCGTATCGCCTGCACCAGGTGCTTCTGAATTTGCTCAACAATGCCCTGAAATTTACAGAGAAAGGACACATCGCGGTGAGTGTTTCGGCCGTGGATGAGATGCCGGGAGCTTGTGTCCTCGAGTTCGGGGTCAGCGATACCGGGATTGGCATTCCCTACGAATCGCAAAGAAAAATCTTTGAGTCCTTCCGGCAAGCGGACGGTTCGATGACCAGGAAGTACGGAGGAACGGGCCTTGGGCTCGCCATCTGCACGCGGTTGGTGGAGCTGTTCGGCGGGAGAATCTGGGTCGAGAGTGTGCCCGGGACGGGAAGTACCTTTCGCTTTACGGCGCGTTTTCAGCGACGTCCTGAGCAGGCGGCCCAGCCTGCCGCGACTGGCGACATGGTCCCCGGCACGGCCTAGCCGACGCTCTATCGAGCGCACAAAACGGCCGCGTAAAATCCATCGCCTAGGTCACGCCCGGGCAGACGCCAGACCTCCTGCTGGACTTCGAGACAGGGCCGGCTTGCGAGCAAACGCCGCATGACGTCCTCGTTTTCCTCACGCTCGAGTGAACAGGTAGCGTAAAGAAGCATTCCGGCTGGTGCGAGCAGCTTTGCGGCCTGCAAGACGATCTCGAGTTGCTTATGGGCGAAGCGACTGAAATCCTGGTCCGTAACGCGCCATTTGATCTCCGGGTTGCGCGAAAGCGTTCCTGTGCCCGAGCAGGGAGCATCGATGAAGATTCGATCGAACGGTGCGCGGAAAGGCAAAGCTTGGGTCGCGTCCAATACGACGCGCGGGCAGACAGGAGGAATATCCCGAATCCGCTTCCAGCTTATGTCACACGCAATAGCCAGGCCGAGCGGAACTTCAAGTGCCTGAACCGTTTTGTTTCCCGGCGCGGCGCAGAGATCCAGATACATCGATCCGGGCCTGAGGTCCAAAAGTGGAAGGATGGCCTGGGAACCAATATCGTGCAACCTCGAACCGACGGGGAGAGGAGAGAGCACGCGATATGCACCGGCCACCGGAGTGGGTTCGAGTTCAAGGTCAGGCGGCTTGAGTGATCCCGGCGCGCAACGAACATACGCCACTGGTTCCTCGAGGGCCGCCGCGGCGATTTTCCGGGCAGCATCGGTGCCGAAGTGAGCCTCCCATCGGCCCAGAAGCCACGCAGGGCAGGACAGCTCGACTGCGCGGTCTGGCCACTTTACCGGATCGCGCGTCACCTTCCTAAGAGCGGCGTTGACAAGCCCCGCGGCACCTCTCTTATGTCGCTTGACCAGTTCCACGGAATCGTGAACGGCGGCATGAGCGGGAATTCGCTCCAGGTAGCGCAGCTGGAAAAGAGCCATCCGCATGGCCAAAAGAACGGGCAGATCCAGCGCGGCGGCTTGCCGGCCGGAGTAGAAGAAGATCAGATAATCCAACTGGCTTTGATAGCGTAGGCAGCCGAACACAATTTGCGCCGCCAGCCCTCCGTCTCGCGAATGAAGCGAGCGGCTTCTGATCCGCAACGTGTCCGAAGCGTACGCCCCGTCCGATACCGCCAGAAGAACATCGAAGGCCGCCCTCCGCGCAGGCGAAATACGGCGGATCAAACCTCCAGTCACAGGCATCAAAAAGATGTTCTAGCCTTTATGCAGCAACGAATTAAGCTGGTTTTTGCTATTTACCGCGAAACGCACCCTATGCTAGCATGCTAATAGCCTTTCGGGATTCACTTTTCCTGTGGGGCGCGCCGCGTACTTCCCTCACGGAGCATACAAAACATAACTGATGAGCTTTACCGTTTTTCTCGGAAATCTCCCTGTCTGGGTGACAGCCGACGATATCAAATCCTGGCTTTCCTCAGAAAACCTTGTCGCTGACGCGGTCAAGGTAATCCGCAACCCCGAGACACAAGAGTCAAAGGGATTCGCTTTCATAGACTCGCCAAACCAGGAGGAAATGAACGCCATCATCCGGCGCTTCGATCGCGCTCCTCTTGAAGATCGTCTGCTGCGCGCCAACCCCGCTCAGCCGCCAAAATCAGGTAAGGGCGCGGTGAGAAATGCCGGTGCGGTCGATCGCAACAAGCGTCCAGCCGTGGCTTCCGGTTCAAACACGCAGACGAGAAAAGGCCCGAACGGGCGCCGTTCCGCCAATTCTCCCACCAGAAACAGCGCTTTCGCTGAGGAACTCGCCAAGGCTCTCTAGAGACTTAGCGCGTCCTCATTTATACCCCTCCCTTCGTTTCTTCTCCCTGTACTACTCTTGAACTGTCCTTTTTGCATGTGAGTATGAGTGCGCCCGGCAGATGCTCTTTCACATGCTATACTTCGCACCATTATTTGCGAGATGAAGCCGCGCACCGGGTTGTGTATTCGGGCGAAATTCAACACTCGGTTCTCGCGGTGTGCCGGGATGTGTTAACGTGATCCGTTCAAATTGGAACGTTCCTGCTCTTTGCCTCTGCTTCGTTGCACTGCTCGGGGCATTGGCAGCAATTCTTCACCCCTTTGGATTGCCGCTCATGGCTGCAACCGCATGTGGACTTCTGATGGCTACGGTCGCTGGCCTCTTGGGGAGCCGGCTGCGTTACGCCAGCCTGGAGACGGTGCTGGGAGCTTTCGCTGGAACGCTCGCGGGCGCGGCGCTAGGCCTGCTGTTTGCCTTCGTGCTCAATCAAGCGGCCTTGTTGCGGGGGCCGACGCTCGAATTCTTTCGCCTGGCAATTCCGCTGTTCGGAATCTATCTCGGTCTTGTCGCCGGGATCAGTAAGTCCGGACGGCTCAGGCTGGATTGGGTTGGCCTGCCGGCAGCTCCCGCCGCAGCCTCTTCCCTCAAGCTGCTGGATACCAGCGTGCTCATTGACGGGCGCATCGCAGATATCGCCGAAGCCGGATTTCTCGAAGGGCCGCTCGTCATTCCGCAATTCGTCCTGCACGAATTGCAGCTCGTGGCCGATTCCGCCGATTCGGCCAAGCGCAATCGCGGCCGCCGCGGTCTCGACGTCGTACAGCGGTTGCAAAAGATGCCCGGAATAGGGCTAGAGGTGTCGGCCCGCGATCTCCCTGCGATCCGCGAGGTTGATCTCAAGCTGATCGAACTGGCAAAGCAGCAAGGCTCCAAAATTGTTACGAATGATTTCAACCTGAACAAGCTGGCTCAGGTGCAAGGCGTCGAAGTTCTTAATATCAATGAACTGGCCAATTCTTTGAAGCCAGTGGTTCTGCCGGGCGAAGTCATGCGCGTCTTCATCCTCAAAGAGGGTAAGGAGCACAACCAGGGTGTGGCCTACCTCGATGACGGCACGATGGTCGTTGTCGATAATGCGCGCCGGCTGATCTCAAAGACGGTCGACATCACGGTGACAAGTGTTCTTCAAACCACCGCGGGTAAGATGATTTTCGGAAGATACGACGAGCGGCTCCAGCCGACGGGCTCAGAACACCGCAGCGGCGCTGCATCGGGGACATAGCACGAGCGCGTCTTCGCTCCGGGCGAGGCATGCCTCGCCGCTACTCCCATTCGATCGTTCCTGGCGGCTTATGGGTCAGGTCGTAAAAGACCGCGGCGATCTGCGGGATCGCGAGGATCTGGTTGGTGAGCCGGTCGAGTAGCTCGCCCGGCATCAGGACAACGTCAGCGGTCATTCCGTCAGCCGAATTGACAGGCCGCAGCACAATTGATTCGCGAGCGTCGTCTGTCCCCACGGGTAGCAACACAACAGGGAATTGCCATACCTGGTGTTCGAAACCTGTGCCGGTGCAGAATTCGCGAACAATCGCATCCGCCTCTCGCAAAATATCCAGCCGCCGCCCGGTAATCGCTGCCTGAAAGACCTGCAGCGAGGAAAGCGGAGCTTTGATACCGCAAACGGCAACCACCCGATTAATGTCCGAACGGCTGTTGATGAGCGCCGGGGCCGTCCTCTCGATGTCGATCGCAGCCGGTTTTCCTTCCAGCGCCAGCACATTTCGATAACTACGCGCATCGCCCTGCACGCCGACCGAGCGGACCGGCAGAAGAAAACCGTCCGACGTGTCTGCGCTTGTTCCGCTGCGCTCCGAACACAAGCAGCGGATGGCCAATCCCGGACCGGGAAACGGGTGCCGCGACAAAAACTTCTCCGGCACGCCCAACTCCCGCCCTATTTCGCGGACTTCGTCTTTATAGAAAGAGGTGAGCGGCTCGACGATCTGGCCCGACTCGATCAGCGCCTGAATTCCTTCTACCCGGTTGTGATGTGTCTTGATCAGATCGGCTTTCGCCGTTCCCCCGGATTCGATTGTGTCCGGGTAGATGGTCCCCTGTCCTAAGATCCAGTGGTCATCGAGGAAGTGCTCAGTGGCGAGGATACGTTCCTGTACCTTAACAAACTGTTCGCCTATCGCCTGGCGCTTTTCTTCGGGATCGTAGACTCCGTCAAGGGCAGCGAGAAATTCGCTTCCTGCCTCGTCAACCAGGAAGTTTTGCGCGCCCAGTTCCGCAAAGATGCCGCGCACGAACTCCGTCTCGTTCTTGCGCATGAGGCCGGTGTCTACGTATATGCCGTATACACGCTCGGGCCCGAGCGCGCGCAGGCAGAGCGTATAAGCGACTGTTGAATCCACTCCGCCACTGACAAAGAAGAACACATTTCGATCGCCGACCACGGCCCGAACCTGCTCTTCAATGACGGGTACGCGTTGCGAGATGTCCCAGTCCTTCTTTGCGCCGCAGATGGAGAAGACAAAATTCTCGAGTATCTTGGTGCCGGCATGAGTGTGTACGACTTCGGGGTGAAACTGGATGCCGAACAGTTTGCGTTTCGGATCGGCCATGGCTGCCACGCCCGAGACTTCACTCGAGGCCGTGATATGAAAGCCGGCCGGAATCGCTGTGACGGTATCGAAATGGCTCATCCAGATCTGCGAGTTGCGCACGCCGGTCCAGAGCGCGTCTTCACAGCTCACAGTCAAATGCGCGGGCCCGTATTCCCCGCGCTCACCTTTCTGCACGCTGCCGCCCAGATGGCGCGCCATTAACTGGTGGCCGTAACAGATTCCCAGCACCGGCACATTCGCCTTCAGAAGATCGGGATCGATATCGGGGCTCCCGGATTCGAGTACGCTCGCAGGGCCTCCGGAGATGATGACGCCCTTACGCGAGCGCAGTTCGCGGGCGGGAATATCGCTCGGCTGCACGTCGGCATAGACACCCAGCTCACGCACTCGGCGCGCTATTAGATGCGTATACTGTCCGCCGGTGTCGAGCACCGTGATCTGCGGGTCAACAATAGTCGATTGCAAACTGTTCGGAAAGTCGAATCTTAATGCAGGCTAGCTCTTTGCTTTTCGAACCGCGCCTTGGACTGGGCAAGCAAGTTCGCGGCCTTCGGGAAAGAATCCATCGCCCTTTGAATCTCGGGGTCCTGTTCGACGGCAATGCGTTGCGAGTCCTCATAACTAAACGCCGTGACGTACATCTCGGCGCGAAGCTGATCCCGCAGCCAGCTATGATCGCGTGTCCAATCGGCTTCGGTGAACTTAATCCCCTGCTGTTTCAGGAGCCAATCATGAAAACTTTCGAGGACCGTCTCATCCGGCGTCCAGCCCTTCGGCAGTTTTGTGGTGTGATCACCGAAATAGAACGAGGAAAAGTTGAAGAAAGCGTTCTTACGGGCTACGCTCAATTCGAAGGCGTCAAGCTTTGGCGGTTCAAACTTCTCGTCAGGGGTGATGCCGCCGCCTCCGTAGACCACGCGTCCCAGATCGGTTTGCTTCACGTCCTGAGGATCTTTCGATTCCGTCCGCTTGCCGTAGTAATAGTCGAGAAATGAAATGTTCGAGTAGTTCCGCTGAATGAGCCGTCCACTGGGCGTGTAATAGTGTTGCGTGGTCAGCGCTAGTCCGGTGTTGTCGCTGAGCGGATACACGGTTTGAACCAAACCTTTGCCAAAAGTTGTATCGCCCAAAATCCAGGCACGGTCATGATCCTGCAGCGCCCCGGCAACAATCTCCGCCGCGGAGGCCGAATACCGGTTGACCAGGACAACGATCGGATAGCTCTCGCCGTACTGGCTGCCACGGGCCAGGTAAGGTTTCTCGGAGTAGGCGCGGCCTTTATGTGATACTACTACCTGGCCGCGATCTAGCCAGCGGCCCGCGGTGGCCACTCCCTCCTGCAACAACCCACCTGGATTCTCGCGCAGATCCAGAATGAGACCTTTAATGTTCGGCTCGCCAAGCGCCTTCAGATTTTCTTCCACTTCCCGGCTGGTGGTTTCAGTAAACGACTGAATCCGCAGGTACGCGATTCCGGGCTTTACCCAAAACGCCGTATCGACGCTGTTGCGAGGAATCTCGTCGCGAACCAGGTTGAACGTGATCGGCTTGGTAGATCCTTCACGGGTTACAACCACCTGAACTTTGGTGCCGCGAGGACCCTTTAACATGTCAGCCACTTCGGTCGTGTTCAGATTGTCGACGCGCTTGTCGTTCACTTCCAGGAGCAGATCGCCTGGGCGGATACCCGCTTTATACGCAGGAGTGCCGCCGAACGGATGGATCACCATAGGCTTACCGGTGCGCGGCTGCGCGCCGATCAACATGCCGATGCCGAAATACATTCCGTGCTGCTCTTCGCGCAGCCCTGCATACTCTTTCGGGTCGAAGAAGTTCGAATGCGGATCGAGCGTCCGCAGCATCCCGGGAATTGCACCTTTATATATGGCTTTGTTCGGGGACAGCTTGTCGGAGTAATTCTGGTCGACGATATCGTAAATCTTCGTGAAAGACTCGATGCTCGCCTTCAAGTCCTGGTCGGAAGTGGCGCTTGCATTACGTTGGGCCGCCTGCGAAGCAGCCGAAACGGACTGAGCGCCTGGGCCGAAGAGGCCGCCCACGATCGCAGAGGAAGCCAGAAACAAGGGAACAAAGAGGAAATACCGCCGCTGGGACGACAAAATGAACCTCCAGGGTCTGCTTACAGTATAGACGTTGGAAGTAACCCGCTCAGACGAATTTAGCCGGCGGCTCTCGCTCTTTTCGCAAATGCCATTTCGCTGCGGGTGCCTTTTTTGGGGACCTCATCCAGCCGTTTGACTTGGTCGCTGACACAAACCAGAAACATCGGCTGGCGGGCGTTCTTCAGAAGATCGATGATGCGGTCCTGCTGATCCTCCAGATAGATCGAGCGGCCATCGGTGAGGAGATGGAGCCGGGAATCGTAAGAGAGGAGGTCGGCCAGGCGGCGGCCCATTTCCCTTTGCAGAAATCGCAGGACGCGGCGGATCTTCTGCAGTGAAAATCCCTTGCGGCGAAGCTCCGCAATGACTGTAATCTCAATCACCTCTTCGGGAAGGTAGATGCGCTTGTGACCCTCGTGCCTCGGCGACACAACTTTACGCTCGTCCCACCACTGAAGCTGCCGCAGGCTGACCTGGGCTATCTTGGCGACGTCCGTACTTGTGTACGTTCGTTGCGCCGAACTCTTCTCGCCACGCGCCAAGGTCGCTTCGCGCGCTAAATCAGGACGGACTTTCCGTGTTTTGAACATGATGCCCAGGTTCCGTTTTAGATCTTCAATGGCTGCCAAGATTTTACTAGAGCCGGGGGAAAAATGGAACACAATTCGTGAACACAGGTGAAAGCGCCTGCGCCACCACGCAAAAGTGGCACTTTGCGACCGAGGCTGCGCCTCTTAACCGCCGCCGACAAACTCTACGATTTCAATTTGCGACCCGGCCGGAATCAGCGTGACATCCCAATCGCGCTTGCGGACGATTGTCTTGTTCAATTCAATGGCTACACGATCCGAAGGAATGTTCAGTGAACTCAACAGGCTCGCAACGGACTGTTCGGCCGGAAATTCCCTGAGTTCCCCGTTTACCGATACGCTTATTTGTTGTTGCGGCAAATTCGGCGACGTCCTGTCCAGATTATAAAAAAGTTTCCGGTTGGTACTCTGGTACTAAAGGTCCATGCCTGCCACCTACGCGGAAACATGGTTTCCGGTTCTGATCCAGATTCTCCTTGCAATCGGAGTGGCGAGCGCCATGATCGGGCTATCGGCGCTTCTGGGCCGGCGTTTGCGCGATCCGGTTAAATCCACGCCCTACGAATCGGGCATGCAGCCCGTCGGCACCGCTCGTGAACGCCTGTCGGTGAAGTTTTACCTGGTTGCGATGGTCTTCATTCTCTTTGATATCGAGGCTATCTTTCTTTACCCGTGGGCAGTTATTTACCGGCAGTTAAGACTGTTTGCTTTTTTCGAAATGCTGCTGTTCATTGTGCTCGTACTGTGCGGCTTTTTTTACATCTGGAAGAAAGGCGTGCTGGATTGGTCCATTGACGAAATACGGCGCGCCGGGCGTGGGGAGCGAAAGCGTGCTGCCTGACGTGCTCGCTGAACATCCGGCCGCAACCGCGCTCACTCGACAATTCCCGGATGCCATCGTAGATGCGAAACGGGAGGCGGATGGAGCGGTTTTCTATATCGATCCGGTGCAAATCCTGGCGGTGTGCCGTTTCTTCAAAGAGACTGCCGGATTTGAGCGGCTGGCTGGCATCACCGGCGTGGACTGGTGGCCGCGGACGCCGCGATTCGAAGTTGTTTACCTCCTGCACTCCTATAAGCACAATGCGAGGTTGCGGTTGGTGGTGAGAGTGGCGGAACAGCAAGAGGTAGATTCGGTGACGTCGGTCTGGCGCGGCGCGAACTGGTACGAACGCGAGGTCTTCGACTTATTTGGAATTACGTTTCGCAACCATCCGAATCTGGAGCGCATTATGATGCCGGCCGATTGGGAAGGTTATCCGCTACGCAAGGATTACCCGGTTCACGGCCATAAGTACTCCTACCAGGATGAAGCATAAATACAGAACTCTTACACAAAAGCATTCATGAGGGAAGGCAACGATCACGTCGCATCGCTCGATCCAGAGCATGAGCTGGCAGTAGAAGATCCATCGGGGCTTCGCTTTTCCGGCGACGGTGCCGGACGGGCGCGCAAGATGACGCTTAACATGGGCCCGCAGCACCCGTCTACGCACGGAGTGCTTCGGGTTGTGCTGGAGTTGGATGGCGAGACGATCGTAAACGCGCGTCCCGAAATTGGTTATCTGCACACGGGAATCGAAAAAGAGTGCGAGGTCAAGAAGTACCAGCAGGTGGTTACGCTGACCGATCGCGTCGACTATCTTTCCAACCTCAATAACAATCTCTGCTATGCACTAGCCGTAGAACGGCTACTCGGGCTAGAGATCCCCGAGTTCGCGCAGTGGATGCGCGTAATGTTATGCGAACTGCAGCGCATTTCGAGTCATCTCGTGTGGCTGGGGACGCACGCCATGGATATCGGCGCGATGACGCCGTATTTCTATACGTTCCGCGAGCGCGAGGAAATTCTGAAAATCTTTGAGATGTTCTCGGGCCAGCGCATGATGACCAGTTATATCCGTCCAGGCGGCCTGGCTTTGGAGCCGCCGCGCGGCTGGCACAAGGCCGTAAGCAGGGTAATTGACCAACTGGCGCGCGGCATCGAAGAGTATGCCAACCTGCTGACGTCGAATCCGATTTGGATAAACCGGACGCAAGGCGTGGGATCGTTACCTCTCGACGTAATGATCGATCTCGGGGTGACAGGCCCGATGTTGCGCGCTGCGGGCGTGAAAACGGATGCACGCAAAGACTGCCCGCACACCAGCTACGAGAAGTTCGATTTCGAAGTGCCCACTCGTACGGGAAACGACGTCTATGCACGGTACGAGGTTCGGATGGAAGAGATGCGGCAAAGCGTGCGAATCGTCCGGCAGGCGCTGGATGGCATGCCATCCGGATCGTGGCAGGCCGACGCGCCGCATGTACTTCTGCCGGATCGCGAAAAGATGAAGACCCAGATGGAGTCGCTCATCTATCATTTCAAGATTGTGACCGAGGGCTACCGGGTGCCGGCTGGATCTGTCTACCAGGTCGTAGAGTCGCCGCGAGGCGAGTTAGGTTACTACGTTGTCAGCGATGGAACGGCCAAGCCGCACCGCATCTTTATGAGAACCCCCAGCTTCGGAAATCTCCAGGCGCTGGGAGCCATGCTCGAAGGCATCCTGCTGGCTGATGCTGTGGCAGTCATGGCGAGCATGGATTTTGTGCTCGGCGATACCGATCGCTAAAGACACGAAAACGATGAATCTTTCGAGATTATGACCTTCTCGCCCGCGCTCGAGGCGCGATTCGCAAAGCTTCTGAATAGCTATCCGCCGGGCCGGACGCGCTCGGCTGTCGTGCCGATGCTTTTGTACGGACAGGATGAGCTCGGCTACGTGTCGCAGGAATTAGTGGAAGAAGTGGCGCGGCGCTGCGGCGTTACCACGCTTCAGGTAGACGAGGTGATCGGTTACTACTCGATGCTTCACCGGAAGCCGCTGGGGAAGTACCACGTCCAGGTGTGCACGAATATCGCTTGCCAGGCGGTGGGAGGCGAGGAACTGTATGAGCATGCCTGCCGGACTCTTCGCCTGGGCAATAAGGATACGACTCTGGACGGACTCATCTCGCTCGAAGAAGTGGAGTGCATGGGCGCTTGCTCCTGGGCTCCGGCCATTCAGATCAACTACGACTTCCATCATTTTGTTACTCCGGAGCGTTTCGACCGCCTAATCCAGGCGTTACGTGACGGTACCTATGGCCGGAAGGCCTCCTGAAATTTCGCCATGCGCTACAACGAGCCAAGTCCCTTAGAAGTAAGAGTCATTTCGCAGCGATTCGACCTGCCGAATCCGGCTTCAATCGACACGTATCTGGCAAATGAAGGATACATAGCCATCAAGAAAGCTGTTGCGATGACTCCGGAGGCAATCATCGAGGAGCTGAAAGCATCTTCGCTTCGCGGGCGTGGCGGCGCGGGTTTCCCTACCGGCATGAAATGGAGCTTCGTGCCGCGGAATACCGGGAAGCCGACATACGTCATTTGCAACTCCGACGAGAGCGAACCGGGGACATGCAAGGATCGGCTGCTGATGGAAAATGACCCACACCAGCTAATCGAAGGAATGCTGATCGCGGGCTGGACGATCAGGTCCAATAAAGGCTACATCTTCGTACGCGGCGAGTATCGCTACCTCATCGATATTGTTGAAAAGGCGATTTCCGAGGCATACGAACGCGGCTACTTAGGCAAGAACATCCTTGGTTCCGGCTGGGATTTCGATTTATACACGCACACCGGCGCCGGAGCGTATGAATGTGGAGAAGAATCAGCGCTGCTCGAATCGCTGGAGGGCAAGCGCGGCGTGCCACGGCTGAAACCGCCGTTTCCCGCGGTCGTGGGCGCGTTTCAATCTCCGACGATTCTGAACAATTGCGAGACGTTTTCGTCGATTCCTGTGATCCTCCGCACCGGCGGAGGTTGGTATGCCTCGCTGGGAACGCCGAGAAATGGGGGCACGCGCCTGATGTGTGTTTCCGGCCATGTGAACCGGCCGGGTGTCTACGAGTTGCCAATGGGTTTTCCGATAATGCGCCTGATCAACGAAGTGTGCGGCGGAATCAGAGGCGGCAAAAAGTTGAAAGCGGTCATTCCGGGCGGTTCATCTTCGCCGGTGCTGCGGGCTGACGAGTGCGACATACCGTTGGATTTCGATTCGCTCGCGAAAGCAAAAACAATGGCGGGCTCAGGCGGTCTGGTGGTACTCGACGAGGACACGGACATTGTGGCAGTGGCGCTGCGAACGATCAAATTTTATGCCCACGAAAGCTGCGGGTGGTGCATTCCGTGCCGCGAGGGAACAAATTGGCTGAAGAGGATTCTAACCCGCTTCCATGAGGGTGGGGGCACGCAGGACGATATTGGCCTGATCGCAGAGCTTTCGGCCAACATGCTGGGCCGAACTTTCTGCGCGCTCGGTGATGCCGCCGCCATGCCTACTGCCGCATTTGTTGCCAAGTTCCGCGACGAGTTCGAAGCATACCTTCAGAAATCGCGCAGCACCGTCAGCGTTCCGGAACTGGCGGTTGTCTAAAAGTAAATCCGACTTATGGCTGACTTAGTTCACTTCACGATTGACGGCCATGCTTTAGAAGCGCCCGCTGGAACGCTGCTCATCAACGCCGCGAAGCAGGCGGGCATCGCCATTCCGGCATTTTGCTATTACGACGGGCTCTCGCTTCAAGCCGCATGCCGGATGTGCCTTGTGGAAGTGGAGAAGACTCCCAAATTGCAGGTTGCCTGCACTCTGCCCGTTACCGAGGGCATGGTGGTGCATACGGATTCGCCGCAAGTGCGCCAGTCCCGCAAGTCGATGGTGGAATTTCTGCTCACGAATCACCCGCTCGATTGCCCCGTTTGCGATAAGGGCGGCGAGTGCGAGTTGCAGGACATGACGTTTCGATATGGTGCTGGCGAGAGTCGGTTCCGCGAAGCGAAAATTCATGTCGATGAAAAGCAGTGGTCGCCTGTGGTCTACTACGATGCCCCGCGCTGCATTCTTTGCTACCGTTGCGTGCGAATTTGCGGGGAAGGTCTCGGTGTCGGCGCACTCGGTATCGCCAATCGCGGGGCCAGTTCGGAAATCGTTCCCAACGGCGGGGACCATTTGGAGTGCGATGAATGCGGCGCTTGCATCGATATCTGTCCGGTTGGAGCATTGACCTCCGGACCGTACCGCTACAAGACGCGCCCATGGGAAATGGAGCACGTAGGCACGATTTGCACGCACTGCTCCAACGGATGCAAAACCACGCTCGGCGTGCGAAACGGCGAGATCATCCGCGCCAACAATCGCGACCGTTCCGGCGTGAATGGCGAATTTCTCTGTGTCAAGGGGCGCTATGCCTTCGACTTCAATCAAAGTTCCGAGAGACTCACGGCTCCCTTGGTGCGTACCAATGGCGAGTTGAGGCCTACGTCCTGGGCGATTGCGCTCGCTACCGTCGGAAAGAAGTTTAGCGAGACGAAGGCGCGCAAGGGAACGTTTGGAGTCATCGGTTCGAACCATACGACCAACGAAGAGAATTACCTGCTGCAGAAGTTTGTTCGCCAGGTGCTTGGCACCTCGAATATCGACCACCATCGGACCGGCGATATCGCGTCCTTGCTAGATGCCTTGCAGGGCCGGTCAAACGCACTCGCGACGACTGGCGATCTTTATACGACGAAGGCCGCGCTGGTGATTGATGCGGATCTCGCGCAGGAGCACCCGTTGCTCGCTTTTCAACTGCGAGCCAACTGGCGGCATCACGGGACCCGTGTCTATGCGGTGACGCCGGGGCCGGTTCGTGAAGACAATTATGGAACCGGCGTACGTGCCCAGCTTGGCGGCGAGTTTGAGGCGCTCGAAAGCCTGCGTGAACGGCTGGCGCATGAGCCTGAACTGGTCTTGCTATTTGGGCCTGCAATCCGTGGCGACAGCATCCGCCAACTCGTGAGGTTCGGAGATTCCCTTGGCATCCCGGTGAAATATGTGTGCCTTATAGACTATTCAAATTCGCGCGGAGCATCCGATATGGGGCTGCTGCCGGACCTGCTGCCCGGTTATCGGCCTGTTCGAGAGGCGGGGCTCGAGCCTGGTCTGAACTATGATCAGATTCTCGGTAAGGCTGATCTGAATGTGCTCTGGGTCATTGGGGCGAACCCGCTTTCGCGGTACGCCCTAGCCGCCTCTGACGCCTTCGTCGTTGTCCAGGATCTGTTTTTGACGGAAACGGCAAAGAGAGCTGATGTTGTGTTGCCTGCCGCCTCGGCGTACGAGAAGAACGGGACTGTGACAAACGTCTGCGGCGACGTGCAGAAGCTGACGCGCGGCCCCAAAACGATGGGCTCGAAACC
>DATBHS010000001.1:0-11295 GCA_036557345.1 Bryobacteraceae bacterium | reverse complement strand
AACCACCTGCTAGCGCGGCATACGGAATTAGCCATACCTAAATAGTAAACAACCCGGCCCGAACGTGCCCTAGTTTTGCGAACGGATATAGTTGCACACTAGATGTGGCGAGTTTAAGCTCAGGATTAGTGCTACCTAAACATTCTCCTGCAGTCTCTACTGGACGATCGGAATCCGTGGACGATTATCTGAAGGCAATCCTCGAACTGGGCGGAGCTGAGGAAGCCACCGTTTCCACCAAAGCGTTGGCCGAAAGGCTTGCGGTTCGGAACGCGTCCGTGACAGGAATGCTGCAAAAACTTGCCGCGCAACGTCCGCTCCTGGTCCTTTACGAAAAGCATCGTGGTGTTCGCCTTACGGCAGCAGGCAAGCGGCGTGCTTGGGAACTCGTCCGACACCACCGTCTGCTGGAACTTTTTTTGCACGACGTGCTCAAGTATTCATGGGACGAAGTGCATGAGGAAGCTGAGCGATTGGAGCATTTCATCTCAGAACGTTTCGAAGATCGAGTCGCCGCGATTCTCGGGGACCCAGAGACCGACCCACATGGCCATCTGATTCCGGCGAAACACGAGGCCGGCATATATCGCGAGGAAGTAATCTTGCCTGACTGGCCCCTCCAGGTTCGAGCCGTCATTAGCAGTGTGTTCGATCGGAACGCCGCATCACTCCGGGAACTGGAGCGGCTCGGCCTCTTGCCAGGCGTAGCCCTCGCGGTCGAGAAAAACTCCAATTCCTCCTTGGTCGTGCGCGTCGAATCACGTGGAGCGTTCACGCGCTTGGATCGGGACTTGGCGAATTGCATCTTGGTGGCTGCTAGTTAGACCCGTACTTGCTTGCTGTCGAGATTTATACCGGTCCGGCGGTTATTGGTCTGTGGGAAAAGCGGATTTTCCGTACAGGTCATGTGTAACGGCCTCGTGTCGATTGATCCACCGCTGGCTCGTGGGCGTCAGAAACTGGGTTCACATCGCTCGCAGTTCCTGCAGAACGTGTGGTTTAGAAAGTGACCTGAAATCATGAAGCAGCCGCCTGCCATTGTGACGGCTACTTCCGCCAAATGTGACGGCAACCGATTGCCAAAGTAAGCACCCGCAAAAATCAGAAACAGACCGCCGCTCATTAAAACGACGACGCGGGATCGCCGGTGCCGGCGATATCCAAAGAAAATCGCGAGACCACCGAGAGTAGCTACAAAGATTGCAAGAACGCGATGTATCTTCTCCTCCGTAGGTAAATAGTGCGCCCCTACCGCTAAAAGCGACACAGCAAGCGGCGTAAAAACGCAATGAATAAAGCAGAGCACAGAGGCGATAATCCCCAGCCGGTCGGCCTGCATTGATAAGGTTCTTCGCTCAACCTCGCGACTCACAATGTGCTCCTTTGAAATGGGTCGATGAGTGATCTGCAAGGGATTTCGGGACGTCTAGCAGCTTGCCAGCCGCAACTGAGGCCGACGCCCAATCCAAAATAGCTTCATACATCGATCGCCCTGAGACATTTCCGAACCAGTGCGTTTCTGCGTCGGAGACGATCGCAACAATATTAGGCACGTCACAAGGACCGAGACAACCACTGATTGTCAGTTGAAGCCGTTTGAGGAGGCCACGGCGGCACCATTCTTTCTTCATCCACTCCACTGGAACTTCCGGACGGCCTCGATCAACCGCACCACAGCAACAGCCGCAACAAACCAGAACGTGAGCGATTACGAGCCGTTTGGTCGCGAGTGCCATTCTTTACTATACTGGCCCATAGTATATATTCCAGTTCTATGGCTCACATCAGCAGTGATCCTGACAAAAAACTCCTGGCGCGAGTACGCCGCATTCGCGGCCAAATTGAAGGCATCGAACGTGCCATTGAGGAAAGTACAGATTGCTATGCGGTACTGCAGCAAACTGCTGCGGTGCGAGGTGCCCTAAATGGCCTCATGGCCGAATTGATTGAGGGCCATATTCGCCACCACGTACTGGCCGACAACAAGAACGGAGCAGGGGCGGAAGAATTGATCGACATTGTGCGCAGTTATTTGCGTTGAGGAGGAGTGAAATGCTGCAGACGAAGGACCCGACACCAGGAAATACCGGCGCGTTCTCGCCAGGGCACGTTACCGATCAGGCACCTGAACATGATAACGGGACGCATCCACACGAAAATCGGGAGAGTCAAGGCCATGAACACGGCCATATCGAATCCTCTGCTCTGATTCGCATCGCCGTGACCGGCGTGATCGCTGCTCTGGTCTGGTTTCGCGTTTGGGAGCCCTTCTCACGTATCAGCTTGCTCGGCATAGCGGGTGTCCTGTTTGGCGGATATCCGATTTTCCAGGAAGCGTTCGAAAACATCCGCGAGCGCCGTATGACGATGGAGCTTTCCATGACCATCGCCCTTGTGGCTGCGGCCTGCATCGGCGAGTTCTTTACGGCACTCATTATTACCGTATTTGTGCTCGCCGCGGAGGTTCTCGAGGGTCTTACTGTAAGCCGTGGCAGGCGCGCCATTGGAGATCTTCTGGACCTGCTGCCTCATTCGGCATGGACTGTGAAGAATGGAGCAACAGTTGAAGTACCGGTCCGAGAGCTGCACGCCGGAGATCGAGTCTTAATACGGCCTGGAACCAGAATTCCAGTCGATGGTCATGTTATTTCTGGAAACTCCACCGTAGAGGAAGCTGCGATTACCGGTGAGCCTCTACCCCAAGACAAGCTTCCAGGCAGCCGCGTGTTCGCCGGCACACTGAACCAAACTGGCGCAATCGAAGTCGTCGTTGAAAACCTGGGCAGAGACACAACATTTGGCAGGATCGTCGAGGCTGTCGAAAAAGCGGAACAAACGCGGGCACCGATTCAACGGCTTGCGGACCGCCTCGCTGGGTATTTGGTGTACTTCGCTTTGGGTAGCGCCCTCATCACGTTGCTGCTAACTCACAATCTCCGCTCAACCATTTCCGTGATCATAGTGGCCGGAGCTTGTGGGATTGCCGCCGGCACACCGCTGGCAATTCTAGGCGCAATCGGCAGAGCCGCGCATCAGGGCGCGATTGTTAAGGGAGGCATGTATCTCGAGCAGCTCGCCAAAATAGATACGGTTTTGCTCGACAAGACCGGCACGCTTACATACGGGAACCCTCGACTGGCCGAGATCAAGCCGATGCCCGGATTTACGGAACGAGAAGTTCTCGAAGCTGCAGCCATTGCCGAGCGGAACTCCGAACATCCGCTGGCGCGAGCCGTTCTCGCCGCGGCTCAGCAGAAGCAACTTGCCGTCCCAGAGCCATCTTACTTTGAATACGCTCCAGGCAAAGGTGTGCGCGCCGGGCTCCATGGCCATTGCATTCTGGCCGGAAATCCCGCTTGGCTGAGGAAGGCAGGCATCGAGCTGCCCACGCACGTTGATATGGCGGGCACCCAGATTTTAGTTGCGCGCGATTTGCAGTGGATCGGTTCTATTCGCATTGCCGATCAAGTGCGCGGCGAGGCGGCCGAAGCCATTCGTGAGCTCCACCGCATGGGGATGCAAACCGAATTGCTTACTGGTGATTCGGCGAGATCGGCTGCTGAAGTTGCGGAAAACATCGGAGTGAAGGACATCTCATGTGGCCTGCTTCCCGAGCAAAAATCCGGTCGCGTGGATGAGCTGATTCAATCGGGTCGCACGGTTGCGATGATCGGAGACGGCATAAATGATGCCCCAGCGCTTTCTCACGCCCACATCGGTGTTGCTATGGGCAGCGGAACGGAAGTAGCGCATGCCAGCGCCAATGTGCTTCTCATTGGAAACGATCTGCGGAAATTCGTCGATACGCTCAAGACAGCGCGGTGGTGCCGCTCCGTCATTTTTCAGAATTTCTATGGAACGCTGGCCGTCGATGCATTTGGTATTGTGTTGGCCGCCGTTGGTGTCATCAACCCTCTTCTGGCCGCCTTCATCCACGTATCTTCCGAATTGGCGTTCATTCTGAACTCGACTCGCCTGCTTCCTCGGTTCGCACGGCAGGCATAGGCCGGGGTTGGGTCTTAGCGGTCCCGAGCGTGATTGGTTGCATTTCCGAGTGGTCATGCGTAACGGCGTACCGTTTTGCGAATCCCGTCCCGTAGTTGGGCACTGAGGATTTCTCCACACATCGCGACTAGGCGCGTTTGATGGACGATGCCGATTAATTTTGTCCGAGTGGCCGATCGACCGGAATCAATCGCAAACGTTGCGGTGCTGACCACGCAAACGATCCCGGTGGCGTGCGAGGACCGAATACAGAAGCGATTATCTGGTGTTCTGTAGCTATTCTTGCGGCTTAGGCCCAAGCTGTGCGCTGCGGCCCCGACCTCAAATTCGATCTCAAATTGCCCCCGTCCGTAGATCTTTTGCAGGTTTCTTTCCGACGAAAGGCCATATCTATGCGACAGGCGGACGATGCCCAAATACGAACGGCTCTTCAGGTTAACTCCAGTGCCTGGACACGGAAAAATGCTTGATCCACCACATTGGGAAAGTCTATATTTATTTTCAGTCGTGTACTCCTCTTGGTTGAAGGCTAAGAAGTCATTCGAGACGCGCTGCAGCGAGGCCTGCCTTGCCGAATCCACTCTCATTCGTTCCGTCTTCGAAAAGATGCGAGCACCGGACGAAACAGGTCCAGCACCCGGCTTCTGTGAACGAGTTGTGGGGCGGATCGAAGTGATTCAAGAGCAATCAATTTGGATTCCGCTTATTACTTCTCGAGCACCCAAGCGCCTTGCGATGGCATGTTTTGGTCTTTCATTGATTCTCTTGGGGTACGTATTCGCGGCCGAACGGAGCTTTGACGCCGCACCGTATGTTGTGAACGACAGAATATTCGGCCTCGTTTCCATGGCTCCAGACCTGCCCCAGCAAAGGGATGCGGTACTGGTGCAGTTCGCTGCGTATGGAAGACAATCCGCTCGGTGAAGCAATTGAGATAAAGCAAGCTTCAGAAATGAAAGCCGATTGTCCCGGTCACCGTACGTGGCGTAACGTAGTGCGTTCCGCTGAAGGTCGAAATGAAATTGTAAAGGGAGTATTGGTTCGTCAGATTAATCACCTCGACGCGAGCACTCCATTTGTATCTGTCACCGCGGAAGAGATTGTCGTCGCCCACCGCGATGTCAAACAGATGGCGCGGTGAAATGCGGGGCGGATTATGGTCGTCATCCTCCGTCCCAGGTTTCGGTATCGTCACCAGATTCGAGCCGTATTGCGCCGCCGGACACGTTCCGGTCGGGCTGATGGGAGTCGTCGGAGTGGCGCGCACGCTGCCGCAAAAGAGCCCCGCCTGAAATTGCTGATCCGGGGTCAAGTCGGAGACGTCGACAATGTCATCGGTCCCATTGGCGCCGTTGGCGCAATTGCCTCCCGCACAGGGCACGGGACCTGCAACGAGGCCGCTATCGTAGCGCCAGTTGAAACTGAACCAGGGTCCATTCTTCCATGGTTGATACTGCAAATGCGTTGTCTGGTTAAACACCTCGTCATGGTCGATGCGAAATACGCCGCCCTCTCCCCCAGGCGTTGCGCCGATTCCGCTGATCTGCGGTTCGAAAAAGCGCGATGCCACCGAAGACATCACAACGAAGGCGGTCAAGCCGTGGAAATTCGGCACACTTCCACGGAGGGCAAAGCCGGGGATCTTTGAGTTGTGCCAGATGATAGGAAAAGTGATTGGCGTGTTCCCCAGCACGCTGAAATCGTAGGCTCCGTGCGTATACTTCCAGATATATTCGGCGTCGACTACGAAGTACCTTCCGAACGCCTGCTGCAAACCCACGTGAAACTCGTTGCGCCAGCCAGGATGCAGCGGCTCGGTCAGGCACGGATACCCTTGCGTGATCGTCATGAGCGAGTTGATCACCGGATCATTGCAGCCGTTGCTGGCGAGTACCAGGTTCTCGTTGAATGGTGTCTCGAGGGTGCGAGCGTACGACAGGCGCAGCACGGTGCTGCTTGGCTTGATGTTGTACGCGATTCCCACCCGCGGTTCCGCCTGGCTGGCGCTGGTGATGCCGTTATAAACGTCCCCGCGAATTCCGAGATTGAAGCTCCAGTTCCTCAGCGTGATCGTGTCCTGGAGGTAGAGGCCGAGTTCGTGCACATTTGCTCGCCCCAGATAATGATACAGCGTGCTTGAGGAAATGGGGCAGCCGTCGGAGGCCGGCAGCGACCCTGTTCGAGTCAAGTCGTAACAGCCGAGCAGCGGGACGAACCCGGGATTTGGTGTGAGAGGTCCGTTGCACAGGCTGGGATTCGTCAACCCCGGGTTGGTATAAGCACCGCCATCCGAATTCAGGCACACCGCGTTGAATGTCGGATCGACGATCCCGAAATCGTCATTTTCCGTCAACAGGGTGTCCTGATAGGTAATGCCCGCCTTCACGTTGTGAATGCCCTTTACATAGGCGACGTCAGCACGTGCCCCCAGGTTGGTCAGCCTGCGATTCTGGCCCACCGTCTGGAGTTGCAGACCCGGCTGCAAGTCCGCAAAGGGATTGCCACTCGGATAGTAGTTATATTGATCCTGCCGGGCGAAAATGCCGAAGGTGAATACTGTATTCGGACTGATCAACTGCGTCCAGGTAGGCGCCAGGTTGAATGTCTTGATTTGCGAACGCTGGTCGGTCGAGCCGACGGGCAGCCCGTTTGGACCGAGGCCGCCATTATCCACGACGAGGCCGGACCACGCGGTTGCATTTTGCGCATCGAATGAATTCGGCGTCTGGAACCAGGAGCGTGTCGCCTGCACATTCACATTGAGCGTGTTCTTATCCGAGGGCTTAAAGTCGAGACGATCGAACAGATTTTCCTGATTGCCCCGGGCGTGCATCACGGTGAACTCCGCGGGGTCGAGGAAGCGGCCTGTGTCCACTCCGTCCACCCCAATGAAGTTGCCCCAGTCTTGTCCGCCGTAAGAAAGATCAAAGGCTCCGCCTGACGTCCCGAACGTGCCGTATGACGCGGTAGCATCGCCGTGGGGCTGATGAATACCCATGCCGGAACGCGTGTTGACCACGACCACCAGGCTGGTCTTATCGCCATACTCGGCCGGGGGCGCCCCTTCGATCACCTCCATAGACTGAACGGCGCTCACGGGCAGCTGATTGGAAAATACCTTACTTTGCTGGTCCGTAATCGGCTGGCCGTCAACCGAGAATGAATTCTGCGCGTGGTCACCCAACCCGTGGAACAGGCCGTTCGAGTCGGCAGCGACTCCTGGCGAAGCCAGGGTAACGAGCGAGCTGAGCGACGACGATTGGCTCTCGAGAGGAAGCTTCTCAAAGAGCGCCCGATCGATATCCGTGTGCGTGGTGGGCTCTGTTTCCACCAGGTCCCCTCCCGCCTCTACAGTTACCGTGGCGGTCGTTGCGCCGATCTTCATGCCGATTTTCAGCCCCAGCGGCACAGCGGATCGCACGTCAATGTCTTGCATGGCCGCCTGAAATCCGGGGGCCGTCACTTTCAGGTGATAGTTGTTATAGGGAATGTTGACGATTTCAAAGTTTCCTTGCGCGTCCGTAGTGACGCTCCGGTTGTATTGAGACACGGGGTTTGCAATCTCCACTGTGGCGCCCCTGATCGCTGCGGCCGAGGGATCCAGGACCGATCCCCGAATCGTTCCCGAGGTGCCGACGGACTGTGCGTAACTAGTCGATGCGCAGCAGAACAATAAGGCGGCGCACACAAAGATGGCGGAGGCGAGCTTGCTCATTCCTGGATTGTGTGGGGTATCCGGTATAGCGCCTATCACATTCCGATGAGCGGATTGGCGATTGCGACGGACGGGCAGGTTTTACAGATGAGCGGACGGCATTTTAGGTACTTATGGCGCTCGTTTTACCAGTGCAGGATGTCACGCACATTCTTTGCCTGGCGCTTACTGACAACGAACTCCTGCCCGTTGCTTAGGGTGACAAGCCAGCGCTGGCTGGTAATCATGCTCATCTTTCGAATCTGTTCTACATTCACGAGGGCGTTTCGGTGAATCCTCCGAAACAAACTGTTCCGCATTCGCTCTTCGATCGACTTCAGGTTCTGGGTCGCTAGATAACGGTTCTTGGAGGTGACGATCCACGTGGTGTCTCCTTCTGCTTGGAAGGCAAATACCTCATCAGGGCTGAGCAGGAAGAAATTGTCGCCTAGCTTGCCAACAATCTTGCGGGTCTTGGGACCCACCGCGATTCCGGCTGGCGCGATCTCTTGTAAGTGAGCCAGATTCTCGGCCGCCTGAACGGGGTTTCGGGCGACCTTCGTGGCCCGTTCTACCGCTTGCCGGAGCCGCTGCTGACCAATCGGCTTGAGCAGATAATCCACGGCCCCCACCTCAAACGCCCTGATTGCATGTTGATCGTAGGCCGTGACCATGACGATCGCCGGCAAATGCCCCGCCGGCAGATGACCCAACAATTCGAAGCCATTCATGACCGGCATTTGGATATCTAGAAAGACGATGTCAGGCTTCGCCGATGAAATCTTTAAGAGCGCGTCTTCCCCATTCTCCGCCTCGCCGACCACTGCAACTGAACCCAGCAACTCCAGTTCTTCCCGGAGAACCCGCCGCGCGACGGGTTCGTCATCGACGATGAGTGCGCGCATACTGGGCAATACCATAGATCTAATCGCGCAAATAGTAGCTGCCCACTAATTATCGTTGTGCGGCGCTGTTTTCGGTCACGGGCGGGCGATTCGGGCCGATGAACGGATCACACGGCAAGTTCGATTTCGGCAGCCACACTCGCCAGCTCACTGCGATCCGGAATCAAGAAGGTAACAACGGTGCCGGTCTCGTCAGATCGAATTTTTAGATCCGCGGCCGCTCCGTAACAGAGTGTTAGCCGTCGTCGAACGTTGTCGAGACCGATGCCCGCACTGTCTTGGCTTCGTTTGCCGCTCCAATCGAAGCCTGTGCCAGTATCCTCCACGTTCACGAGCAGACCATCCGTGGTCTTCTCCGCTCTCAAGCATACGCGGCCACCACCGCTCTTGCCTGCGATCCCATGCTTTACCGCATTTTCAACGAGTGGCTGGATCGAAAGAATGGGGATCACCACCGATCGAGCGGCATCACTCACGACGAGCTCCGTTTCGAGACGATTGCCCAACCTCAGCGCTTCAATCTCCAGGTAAGCTTCCACAATGCGCAACTCCTCCGATAAGGGAATGAGCGTCCGATCGCGCTGCAGGAAGTAACGAAAGATCTCCGCGAGATTAAGCACCATGCGGCGTGCTTCATAGGAGCCGCGGTCGATCGTACCGTACAATGTATTCAATGCGTTGAACAGGAAGTGAGGATTGATCTGGGCCTGTAAAGCACGTAACTCGGCCTGCGTGGCCAGCCGTTTCAACTCCTCAGACCGGAATCGCTCCACTTGCTCCACAACGACGGAGCCTAACCGGCGCATGTCTTCGAGATCCTCGCTGAGATACCGCTGTCTGCCGCGCCGTGCGCCCATTAGAACAAATCGCACGTCGTCGCCAGAAAATCGAAGTGGGATCTGTGCTTCGGGCCAGAACGCATTACTGCAAAACTGACGCCTGCCAAACAGCACCGATGGCTGATCTGGTGCGTTGCTCGTCTCTCGTTGCGTTATTACCGCGAATTGATCTACTCGTAAATGCGCCGCCACTTCCTGGGCCGCGCTGGAAATCACGTCGTCCTCAGAGTATGCCTGGGATGCTGCCTTGACGATCCCCCGAACGCACTTATCGAAATCCTTTCGTCGAAAAATGGTCCGACCGATCCAGTTTTGCAGAACGTTTCTGATGTATGCAAACAGGATGAGTGATACACAGAGGGCGACCAGAGTAAGGCCAGTTAGGAACATGCTCGAACTGATCGCATTCCAGATCCTGAATCGTTGATTCAAGAGCAGCACTGCAGCGATATAGAGAGTAGCCAGCCCGGAATTCACCAGGAATCGGACGAAAGTGTCCAAAAGCAAGAAGCGGTAGTCCCGCAGAAGAACAATCAATACAACAGGAATTCCGATATGGTGCCAGGCGATCTCGGCTGCCCACGGAGAGCGAACGTGCTGATAACCGAAGTGAAGAAATGAACTGGTGAAGAGCAAAAGACAGGCCAGCGAAACCCACTCGGTCGGTTCGCCGGATGCCGTGTTTAAACGCCCCCATCGTGGAACAAAGAACGCAATTGCGGTGAGAAGACCGAAGCCCACCGCGATCACGATGAGAGCGATTTGGTGGAACGCAGCATTCCAAAAGAAGAGTTCGCTGGAATGCAACAAGGCTGCCGTGGTACTCACGGCGTACCCGGTACGCAAAATCCAGCGGTGCTGTCCGTTTAGTGCAACCTGAAGAAGAACGGCGGGCAGAAAACTCAAAATGGAGAAACTGGCGGTCATCACGATTGCAAGTGTGATCGAGCTTGGATCGTGCGGGGCCAAAGCCATCAGGGAGCCAACATTCCACGCCAGGGCGAGGGTAGCGGCGATTAGTGAGAGTCCCATCTGCCGCATTCCGTGCGCTCGCCGGTCTCGGATCAGGAGGGCAATGATGAAACCAAACAGGAGCAAGCCGGCCGTGTGCCCGATCGTGTTGATCAGAATAGGATTGCGTAAGTAGGTCCCTGTCATCATGCATCCCGACCTTCTTATCCAAGATACTTGACTTGTGATCGGGAAGAGACCTGACACGGGATGCAGCGCTCCGACACACCACGCTAAGCCGATTTCTGCGGTTCAGGAACCGATAAAAAACGAGCGAGTTGACCTTGGCCGCCAGCGGGCACGAATCTGAAATGACTGGAGAGTTGTCAGGGATGTTCGATGGCATCCAAAGCCATGAAAAGTTGCGAACCCTATCGGCCTACTTCGTCCCCTGCTCTGGTGCGGTCGCACGTTCTAGATCGTCGTAGTAATGGGCCACGAAAAGACCCGCGGGGTACAGCAAAATACAGAGCAGGATGATTCCAGTGATAAGCCAGAATAAGAGCCAACGGTGCTGGCGTTCTATTCTCCGCTGCCTGAACTTCTTTCTCGAAAGACGAATTGGTATTCGCTTCGCTCGAACCGCGGCCATCGTGAAGCCAACCCCAGAGTGCAGCTTCCTGAACCAAGGCACTATATTTTTCTGACGAACGGACTGTGGCTTGGAGTGAACGGCAAACATATTGAAGCAGGCGGATTCTATGAAAGGCATACCTCTACGCAGAAAGCAAAGGCGCAGGAATGCGGTCTAATGCAGGGACTAAGAACTTTTTGGTCAACGGACGCGACCCTGACCACCGCTTTTGTACTCGTTCAGTCTCCACGCTTGCCGCCCAAACCG